>DASSBJ010000043.1:0-7480 GCA_035698885.1 Solirubrobacterales bacterium | reverse complement strand
GGAGTGAGGATCAGCAGCAGGCGGGCATCGGATCGCGCGGCGACCGTGTGGCGCTCGCCCGGCTCGAACTCGAAGAGATGTCCGGCGCCTGCGGTGGCGGTCCCGCCGGTCTGGGCCGTGACCTCGATCTCTCCCTCGACGACCACGAGTCGCGCCCGCTCGTGCACCTCATGCTCTTGCAGCTCCTCTCCGGCCGGCAGGCGGAGCACGATCGTGCGCGCGTCGTCGCCCGAGGCGAGGATCTGCGGCTGGTGCGGCTCCGCCTCGATCGACTTCAGGTCCCAGCTCTGCATTGCCAGTGTTTTACCAGGAGCGGGGGCGACCTAAACATATGAGCGTCCGCTGACAATCCGCTAAGCTTGTGCTCATCACTTCTGGGCGGGGTGTTGCGCGCGCTCGGACGCGCAGGAGTCACCATCCAGCCGCAGAAGGACCCCGCGACGTATGGCCCTGCGCAAAAGGAAGAGCAAGAAGGCG
Organism: Solirubrobacterales bacterium; assembly: GCA_035698885.1. Lineage (GTDB taxonomy): Bacteria > Actinomycetota > Thermoleophilia > Solirubrobacterales > 70-9 > VRUE01. Next base: position 7,003 of record DASSBJ010000043.1, on the reverse strand, counting down.
AGCGAGCAGCCGCAGCCGCGGCGCAATCGCAAGGGCGGCGCGCCGATCATCGAGATGCGCGACGTGACCAAGGTCTACCCGGGCGGCCACATGGCGCTCGACCGGGTCTCGCTGGCGATCGACCGCGGCGAGTTCGTTTTCCTCGTCGGCCCGACGGGCTGCGGCAAGTCGACGCTGATCAAGATGCTGATCCGCGAGCTGAAGGCGACCGAGGGCAGCGTGCGGATCGCCGGCCGCGACATCGGCGCGATGCCGGAGAAGAAGATCCCGCAGCTGCGGCGCAACATCGGCACCGTCTTCCAGGACTTCAAGCTGCTGCCCGACCGCACCGTCTACGACAACGTCGCCTACGCGCTGCAGGTGCTCGGCGCCCACCGGGGCGAAATCCGCCGCCAGGTGCCGGAGATCCTGCGCCTCGTCGGCCTCTCGACCAAGCTGCACAGCTACCCCGACGAGCTCTCCGGCGGCGAGCAGCAGCGCGTCTCGGTCGCCCGGGCCTTCGTCAATCACCCGCCGCTGCTGCTCGCCGACGAGCCCAGCGGCAACCTCGACCCGGTCACCTCGATCGGCGTCATGCAGCTGCTCTACCGGATCAACAAGACCGGCACGACGGTCGTCGTCGTCACCCACGACCGCGAGATGGTCGACAACATGCGCCGCCGCGTGGTCGAGCTCTACGAGGGTCGCGTCGTCCGCGACGAGGTCAGCGGCGGCTATACCGAGGAGTCGACGTCGGAGTTCGGCCTGCGCATGCGGGCCGAGATGGGCGTCGCCCCCGAGGGGCAGACCAACGGCCACACCAGCGAGCCGCTGTTCTAGACGATGTCGCGACTGCTCTTCTTCACCCAGGAGGCCTTCCGCGCCCTGCGCCGCAACGGCGCCCCGAGCATGGCCGCCGTCGTCACGACGGTCGTCACCGTGATCCTGCTCGGCGTGCTGATCCCGATCTTCCAGACGACGCAGGCGAAGAGCAACCAGGTGCGCGACAGCCTCGAGTTCCGGGTCGCGATCTACGACGACGCGACGCGGGCCGAAATCAACCAGCTGCAGGAAGAGCTGCTGGCGATCCCGCACGTGGCGTCGGCGCGGCTGATCACCAAGGCGCAGGCGCTGAACGAACTGAAGCAGGACCTCGGCAAGGAGAAGAGCGGCGAACTGCTGGCCCAGCTCCACACCAACCCGCTGCCGGCGAACTTCCAGGTCAAGGCCGACGACGCGAGCAACCTCTCCGCGGTCGAAGCCGCGGTCACGCCGCCGGGCCCGAACGGCAAGCCGAAGCCGATCTCGTCGATCATCCCGACGGAGAACGGGGTCTTCAGCCGCCAGGAAGACTCGCAGAAGATCGAGCAGGTGACGAGCGCGCTGAAGATCGTGCTGACCGTGATCACGGCGCTGCTGATCGTCGCCTCGCTGATGCTGGTCGGCAACACGATCCGCCTCTCGATCTACACGCGCCGCCGCGAGGTCGAGGTGATGCGCCTGGTCGGCGCGACCCGCTGGTTCATCCGCTGGCCGTTCATGATCGAGGGGGTGGTGGTCGGTTTCTTCGGCGGCCTGGTCGCCATACTGATCCTGTGGCTGGGCAAGCTGACGATCGTCGACCCCTTGAGCGACAGCATCGGCTTCCTCGCCGCCCAGAACAGCACCACGCTCTCCTTCCCGGCGCTGGTCGCGATCCTCTTCGGCGCCGCGGTGCTTGTCTCGGCCGTCGGCTCCGGCGTCACCCTGCGCCGCTTCCTCAAGGTCTAGCGAGGCGCGGGTGAGCGCCGCGCGCACGCTCGGCCTCACGGCCGCGCTCCTGGCGATGCTCGCCGCCGGCCTCTGGATCGGCGGCCACCCGGCGCGGATGCCGAGCTTCCTGCGCGGCGTCTTCGTCGACGAATCGGCCGGGCTGACCGCGGAAGCGAGCGAGCTGATCGAAGACAACTACTTCCGCAAGGTCGAGCAGGGCAACCTGATCGACTCTTCGCTGAACGGCATGGCGCGGGGGCTGCGTCGCCGCTACAGGGACCGCTTCTCCGACTACTTCTCGCCGAAGATGCTGGCCCGCTTCGACGAGGAAATCGAAGGCCGCTTCTCCGGCGTCGGGCTGAGCGTCACCGAAGCGAAGCGCGGCCTGCACGTGGTCAAGGTCTTCAGGCGCTCGCCGGCCGAAGCAGCCGGGATCGAGGCCGGCGAGACGATCGTCGAGGTGAACGGCGAATCGATCGCCGGGCTCGGCTCGAGCGCGGCGACCGAACGGATCAAGGGCCCCGAAGGCAGCGAGGTGACGCTCGGCGTGCGCGACGCGAACAGCGGCAGGACGCGGCAGGTGAAGGTCACCCGGGCGCAGATCACCGTGCCCGTGGTCAGCAGCAGCCTGAAGCGGGTCGGCGGGAGGAAGCTCGGCTACGCGCGGCTCGCGTCGTTCAGCGACGGCGCCGACGTGGCGCTGCGGCGGGCGGTCCGCAAGCTGCAGGCCGAAGGGGCGGAAGGCCTGGTGCTCGACCTGCGCGAGAACGGCGGCGGCCTGCTCGACGAGGCGGTGCTGAACGCGAGCATCTTCCTGCCCGAGGGCGAGGTCGTCGTCTCGACCGACTCGCGCACCCAGGGCCACGCCGTCTACAAGACCAAGGGCGACAACCTGCCGCGGCTGCCGATCGTCGTCCTGATCGACCGCAACACCGCCTCCGCGGCGGAGATCCTCACCGCGGCGCTGGCCGACGACGCAGGGGCGACGACGGTCGGCACGCGCTCCTACGGCAAGGGCGTCTTCCAGCAGGAGATCGGCCTCTCGAATGGCGGCGCGCTGAAGCTGACCGTCGGCGAGTACTTCACGCCGCAGGGCGAAAACCTCGCGGGCAAGGGGATTCAGCCCGACGTGAGGGCGCGCGACCTTCCCGGGACGGCGCGCGACGAGGCGCTGGAAAGGGCACTGGCGGTGCTGGCGGCCCGTGGCTAAGCGGGACTGGCGCTACTACCGCGAGCGGCAGCGGGGGCGCGGACGCCGTGGGCGTCGCGAGGAGCCGAAGACCGCGCGCGACGCGGTCGAGGCGCTGCTGCAGGAGGAGCTCGGCGGGCGCGGCTTCGCGGCGGCGTTGGAGGTCGAGGCGAAGCAGGCCGGCGGCCGCGCCGAGTCGCGCGGCGGCCCGCGACGCGACCTGACCGAGCTGCCGACCTTCACCGTCGACCCGGCGACCGCGCGCGATTTCGACGACGCCGTCTCGGCGCGGCGCGAGGGCGAGGCGATCCGGCTCTGGATCCACATCGCCGACGTCGCCGCGCACGTGCCGCCGGGCTCGCCGCTCGACCGCGAGGCGCTGCGGCGCGGCAACAGCACCTACGCGCCCGGGACCGTCGAGCCGATGCTGCCGCACGCGCTCAGCGAGGAGTCCTGCAGCCTTGCTCCGGGGGTCGAGCGGTTGGCGGTGACGGCCGAGATCGAGCTCGCGGCGGGCGGAGCGCCGGCGAGCGCCGCCTTCTACCGCAGCCGCATCCGCTCCGACGCGCGGCTCGACTACGACCAGCTCGACGTCGTCTTCGCCGGCCGCGCGGAAGCGCCGCAGGCGGTCGCCGAGCCGCTCGCGATCGCCCGCGAGGCCGCGGCGGCGCTGGGGGAACGGCGCGGCACCAGCAGCCTCGACGTCGAGTCGTTCGAGCCGGAGTTCCGCTTCGACTCGCGCGGCGACGTGGTCGGCGCGCGCGGGGTTGCCCAGACCGAGTCGCATCGCCTGATCGAGCGGCTGATGATCCTCGCCAACGAGCAGGTGGCGCAGCTGCTGGAGCGCAAGCGGGTGCCGGCGATCTACCGCGTGCACGCCAAGCCGGACCCGCCGCGGATCGAGCGGCTGGTCGAGCAGCTGCACGAGCTCGAGATCCCGACGCCGGCGCTGCGCGGCACGCCGGCGCCGAGCGAGGCGGCGGAGCTGGCGGCCGAGGCGAGCCGCCTGGTGGCGCGGGAGGCGGCGCGACGCGGGCACGGCCGCAGCGCGTATACAACGCTCGTGCTGCGTTCCCTCAAGCAGGCCCAATACAGCGAGCGCAACAGCGGCCACGCCGGGCTCGGCAGCGCCGCCTACTGCCACTTCACCTCGCCGATCCGCCGTTATCCCGACCTCGTCGTCCACCGGGCATTGCTGGCCGCCCTGGGCGAGGGCGAGCCGGCGCCGAGCGCGGCCGAAGCGCGCGACGCGGCCTGGCGCTGCAGCGAGCGCGAGCGCGAGTCGATGCGGGTCGAGCGCCGCGCCGACGACGTCTGCGCCGCCTTCCTGCTCGGCCGCGAGCTGGGCGAGCGCGGGGCGGAGACGCGCTTCGAGGGGGAGGTCTCGGGGCTGATCCGCGCCGGCGCGTTCGTCGGCTTCGGCGGCGAGCTCGGCGACGTCTACGAGGGCTTCCTGCCCGCCCGCCTGCTCGGCGGAAGCGAGCGCTTCGAGCTGAACCGGACCGAGACCGCGCTGGTCGGCCAGGACGGCGGCCGCAAGCTGCGGCTCGGCGATCCGCTGACGGTCCGGGTGGGCGGCATCGAAGCCGCGCGCGGCCGGGCGGACCTCGAGCCTGTGGACGGTTGATCGATGGCGAAGAAGGGCAAGAAGAAACGCGTACCGGCATCGGGCGACGTCGCCACCAATCGCCGCGCCAGGCAGAAATTCGAGCTGGTCGAGAAGCTCGAGGCGGGGATCGTCCTGACCGGCACCGAGGTCAAGTCGCTGCGCAACGGCAAGGCGCAGATGAGCGACTCCTACGCGGTGGTCGACGACGGCGAGGTCTGGCTGCGCAACCTCCACATCCCGCCCTACGAGCCGGCCAGCCGCGAGAACCACGAGCCGGAGCGCCCCCGCAAGCTGCTTCTGCACCGGGCGGAGATCGAGCGCCTGGTCGGCAAGACGGCGGAGAAAGGGCTGACCCTGATCCCCACCCGCGTCTACTTCAAGGGAGCGCGGGCGAAGGTCGAGCTGGCCCTCGCGCGGGGCAAGGAGGGGCGCGACCGGCGGCGCGAGATCGCGGCACGCGACGTGCGGCGCGAGGTGGAACGAGATTTCAAGGGCCGGATGAGGTAGCGTCGGGAATCCAGCATGGTCACGGCCAACTTCGTCAGCGACAACGTCGAGTACTTCGTCGCCGGTCTGGTGGTGGCGATCCTGATCCTGCTGCTGGCGATCAGCGTCGTCCAGCGGCGCAGCAAGGAGCGCGAGCAGAAGCAGGCGGGTGCGCCGGGAGCGTCGCCGCCGGCGCCGCCCCGGTCCGCCGGCCCCCCGCCCGGCGGCCGGCAGCCGAGCGGCAGGGAGAAGCGCAAGCTGGCGCGCCAGCAGCAGCGCGCGGCGCGCGGCGAACAGCGCAAGCGGCGCGCCGAAGAGGCAAAGAAACGGCGCGAGGAGAAGAACAGGAAGCGCTCGCAAAAGCGCGGCAGGCTTGGCGGCGGCCGCTCCGGCCGTCGCGCGAAGAAGGAAGCCGAGAAGGCCGAGCGCGAGCTGGCGGCCGCCCGCGCCGCCCAGGAGCGGGCGCTCTACGAGCAGGAGGCCTCAGGCAAGGGGCAGCCGGGGCAGGCGCAGCCTCAGTTCATCCCGTCGCCGCCGCCCGTCCCGCCACCCCCGCCGCCCTCGATCGCGCCGGCAGGCGCAGCCGGGACGCAGCCGATCGGGCCGCCGCCCCCCGCGCCGCCGCCGGGCGAGGCCTATGACCCCGCGAGCGCGGAAAAGCGGGTGCAGGACAAGGTCGCCGAGATCCAGCGCGAGGAGGAGCGGATCCGCGCCGAGGCGGGTAGGCGCATCGAGGAGGCCGAACGGCTGCAGCGCGAGGCCGAGGCGCGACAGGCGCAGGCCGAGGCCGGACAGACGACGCAGAGCATGGGGGCCGTCCCGCCGCCGCCGGACATGCAGACCGCCGAGCACCGCATCCAGCAGGAGCGCGAAGCACAGGAGCGCTCGCTGGCCGAAGCGCAGGACCGGCTGCGCCAGGTCGAGGAGCGGACGAAGGCGGCCGAACAGCGCGCCGCCGAGGCTCAGCGCCTGGCGCAGCTGAAAGCGCAGGAGGACGAGCGCCAGCGGCGGCTGCGCGAGATCGAAGCCAGCGTCGCCGAGGCGGAGGAGCGCGCCCGCGAGGCCGAGCGCCGGGCGGTCGAAGCCGAGCAGGCGGTGCTCGGCTTCGTTCAGGGAGGCGCAGCGCCGCAGCCGCAGCCGCAGCCGCAGCCACCCGCCCCGGCGCCGCCGTTTGTTCCGGAGCCGCAGCCCCCGTCGCCGCAGCCGCCTCCTCCGGCCCCGGAGCCGCAGCCGGGCCCGCCGCCGGCGCCGCCACAGCCCGAGCCGCAGCCGGGCCCGCCGCTCCCGCCCGAGCCGGAACCGGCGCCGCCACAGCCGCAACCGCAACCACAGCCTTCGCCGCCCGCGGCGGGGCAGGCGGGCGCGACGATCGAACTCAACAACGTGAGCTTCGAGCAGCTGCGCGGCCACGGGCTCTCCGTCACCCAGGCGACCCGCCTGCTCGCTCACCGCGAGCGGGTGGGTCGGTTCCAGTCGATCGACGAACTCGACGAGATCCCCGGACTGCCCAGAGAGTTCGCCGAAGACCTGAAGAGGCGCTCTCGGGTTTGAGCGCGGGCGCCTACAGACCGTAGGCTTCTAGGAGCTTCAGCCAGATCTCTGAACGGGTCGGGTAGGCCGCAACCGCGTGGCGTAGTCGATCGATTGGAACCTCTGCGGAGATTGCGATCGTCGCGGCGTGGAGGAGCTCGGCCGTCTCGAATCCCGTGAACGTCGCGCCGACGATGACCTTTCGGCTCTCGTCGACGACGAGGCGCGAGGTGCCGCCGGTGTCCCTGCCGTAGAAACTGGCGCCGGCGGTGCCGTCGGTCGGGACGTCGATCGCTTTCGCGTCAAGGCCCGCCTCTTCAGCCTGGGCTAGGGTCTTGCCGACCGCGGCGACCTGCGGGTCGGTGAAGGTGACGCGGGGAAGGGCGCTGCCTTCGGCCAGCGCTTCGGCCTCGCGGCCGAGCAGGTTCTCCGCCGCCACCCATGCCTGGTACTTGCCC
>DASSBJ010000042.1:0-15548 GCA_035698885.1 Solirubrobacterales bacterium | reverse complement strand
TTCGGCGAGGCGGCTCCCGCCCTCCCCGTAGACTGCGCCACCCATGGCTACCTTCGATCTACTCGCGAATCTGCCCCTGGAGATCGAGGGCTACGAGCTGCAGGGGCTGGAGTACCAGACGCCCGGCTTCGAACGGCTCAGCACGGTGATCCACCTCTGGGGCGGCGGCGAGGACGGACTGGGCGAGGACGTCACCTACGACGCGCTAGACCACGTCGCCCTGCAGGACGCCGGCGCGACGCTCGATCTGACCGGCTACGCCACGCTGGGCGAGTTCTGCGAGTTCATCGGCGGCGTCGACACCTTCCCGGCGGAGCCGCAGCGCGACGTCTCGCGCCGCTACCGCCGCTGGGCCTTCGAGTCGGCGGCGCTCGACCTGGCGCTGCGCCAGGCGGGCACGGGGATCGCCAAGGCGCTGCGCCGCGAGCCCGCGCCGGTCGAGTTCGTCTGCTCGATGCGGCTCGCCGCCGGGCCCGACGAGGCCTCCTCGATCGAGACCCTGCGCAGCAAGCTCGGTCCCTACCCCGACCTGCGCTTCAAGCTCGACCCGACCAACGACTGGGACGACGAGCTGATCGCCGCCCTGGTCGAGACCGGCGCGGTCGACTCGCTCGACCTCAAGGGCTTCTACAAAGGCACGCCGGTCGACGTCGAAACCGACCCGGAGCTGTACGGCAAGCTGATCGACGCCTTCCCCGAGGCCTGGCTCGAGGACCCGGACGTCAACGACGAGACGCGGCCGCTGCTGGAGCCGGTCCGCGACCGGATCACCTGGGACGCGCCGATCCACTCGATCGCCGACATCGAGGCGATGCCCTGGCGGCCGCGCATGGTCAACGTCAAGCCGTCGCGGATCGGCGGCCTGCGCGACGTCTGCGAGACCTACGACTACTGCGACGAGGAGGGGATCGGCGCCTACGGCGGCGGCCAGTGGGAGCTCGGCCCCGGCCGCGGCCAGATCCAGGTGCTGGCCTCGCTCTTCCACCCCGACACGCCGAACGACACGGCGCCCCGCGGCTACAACGAAAGTCCGCCCCCGCCCGGCCTGCCGACCAGCCCGCTGCTGCCGCAGCTGACGCCGACCGGCTTCCGCTGGGCGGAGTAGAGGCTCAGCCGCCCATACCCGCGGCCGGCGGCGCGGTCGCGTCGGCGCCCTCCTCGCCCGGCGCCTCGCGGGCGATGTAGTCCTCGGCCAGCAGCAGGTTGTCCTTGGAGCGCTCGACCACGTTGAGCAGGTCGCCCATCAGCGCGACCTCCTCGACCTGCTCCTTGACGAACCACTGCATGAACTGCTCGGCGCGGTAGTCCTTTTCCTCGCGCGCCAGCTCGAACAGGGCGAAGATCTCCTCGCCGACCCGCTTCTCCTGCGCCAGCGCCTTCTCCACCGGCGTGACCCCGTCGGAATAGCTCGTCGCCTGCGCCTTGATGTCCGGGATGTGGACCTCCTCGCCGACGTCGAGCAGGTACTGCACCATCATCATCGCGTGCTCGCGCTCCTCCAGCGCCTGCCGGTAGAAGAAGGCGGCGAGGCGGGGCAGCGTTTCGGCGTCGTAGTAGACGGCCATCCCCACGTACTGCTGCGAGGCGGCGAACTCATTGGCGATCTGCTCGTTGAGGGCGTCGGCGAAGCTCTTCTCGGCCATGGGTCTCCTTGCGTGGGGGACGGTGACCGGACGGTAGCCGAAAGCGCGAATTCGGCTGGCCGAAGCCGGGGCGCCGCCGGCCGCGAGCGCCGGATTTGTCAACCGGGTACTGACCCGTCCACGGGCCCCCGGCAGGGGTGTACAATTGCGTTTATGGCTGACCTGACCGGGCTGATCGAGAAGGAGCGCCTCCCGGCCGGGCGCGAGGAGCTCGCCGAGCCGCTGATCGCCCACTCGCAGCGCGAACGGATCCTCGTCGCGATCGCCGACAGCTGCGCCGCCAAAGGCTTCAATGCGACGACGATAGCCGACATCTGCGAGCCGGCCGGCGTCTCCCGCGCGACCTTCTACGAGCTGTTCAAGGACAAGGAGGACTGCTTCGGCGCCGCGATGGAGGTCTCGCTCGCCGACGCGATGGGTCGCATCCTCGCCGCCTACTCGCCCGACAAGCCGTGGGCGACGATGGTCCGCGACGCGGCCGCCGGGTTCCTCGACCTGCTCGCCAGCCGTCCGGCCTTCGCCCGCATGGCTCTGGTCGAGGCGCCGGCCAGCGGCGACCGCGCCTTCGAGCTCTACGCCTCGGGCAAGCGGGTGCTGCAGTCGCTGCTCGACCGCGGCCGCGAGGACCCGGTCGAGGAGGAAGCGATCCCCTCCAGCGCCGGCCGCGCCGCCCTCTCCGGCGCCGAGTCGCTGATCGTCGGCCAGATCCTCGCCGGCAACGCGGCGCGGCTGCGCGAGCTGCTGCCCGACGTCGTCTACATCACGACCGTCCCTTACCTCGGCCAGGAGGAGGCGCTGCGCCAGTCGCGCGAGGCCGAGCAGCTCCTGGGGGCCACGCCCTCGAGCCCACCCGGAGGCTGACCGGGTGGAGCGGAGCAGGGGGGGAGACCGGTGGCGCCCTCCGCGCGGGCGTCACCGGCTGCCGCCGCAGGTGGTCGCCCGCTCGCAGCGCGAGCGGCTGCTCGAGGCGGCGGTGCGGGTCGTCGCCGAGAAGGGCTACGGGGCGATGACGATCGGCGACCTGACGAAGCAGGCGGGCGTCTCGCGCACGACCTTCTACGAGCTGTTCGAGGACAAGGAGCAATGCTTCCTCGCCGCCTACGACAACGCCGTCGAGGCGCTGGTGCGGCGGGTGACGGCGGCGTACGAGGCGGCGGGCGAGTGGCCCGAGCGGGCGGCGGCGGGACTGGCCGAGCTGCTCGCGGCGCTGGCGGAGGAGCCCGAGCTGGCGCGGCTCTCGCTGGTCGACGTCGGCAACGCCGGGCCGGCCGCCCAGCGCCGCTACCGGGCGGCGGTGCAGCGGCTGACGCCGCTCTTCGAGGAGGGCCGCGACTACGCGCCCGGCGGCCGCCGCCTGCCCGCAAACACGTCGCGGATGGCGATCGGCGGCGTCACGGGACTGATCGCCGACGAGCTGCTCGCGGGTCGCGCCAAACGGCTTCCCGGCTTGCTTTCGGACGTGTTCTTTGCCACGCTGGTTCCGTACATCGGCCCGGATGCGGCAGCCAGGGAGGCCGAGAGGCTGATTCGATAAACGCCCTCGTACAGGTTGCCGCTATGATTCATATACACGATAGTTCAACCCTGCCGGGGGGGCCGATGGCGGGCAGCGAAACGCGGCGGCAAGCGATCTTGGAGGCGATGGTGCGGGTCGTTGGCCGCAAGGGCTACAAGGCGACCGCGGTCGCCGACGTGATCGAGGAGGCGAACGTCTCCCGCACGACCTTTTACAAGCACTTCGAGGACAAGCACGAGTGCTTCCTCGCCGCCTACGACCTGGTGGTCGAACGGGTGCTGGGCGAGGTGATCGACACCTGCGACCCGGGGGCGCCCTGGCTCGAGCGGATGCGGGCCGGCCTCTCCGCGGTGGTCGAGATGTTCGCGCTCGACCCCGAGCTGGCGCGCACGGCGATCGTCGAGGTCGCCGCCGCGGGGGCCGACGCGCGGCAGCGCCACTGGGACGCGATCAGCCGGCTCACCGAGTTCCTCGCCGACGGCGAGCGCCTCGCCGACGGCCGCGAGCTGCCGGCGAACATCGGCCTGATGGCGGCGGGCGCGGTCTCCGGGCTGATCTTCGACGAGCTGCTGACCGGGCGCGCCGAGCGCCTGCCGGAGCTGCTTCCCGACCTGCTCTTCGCGATGCTCGTCCCCTACATCGGACCGGGCGCGGCGACCGAAGAGATGCGGCGGGCAGCGGCCGGCTGAGGCCCCGCGCCTCCCGACCGCCCGCCTCCCCGCCTCTCTAGACGAAGCCGATCGAGCGCCGCAGCTTGGCGCGCACGCGGTGCAGCCGGACCTTGACCGTGCCCAGGGGGATGCCGAGGCGGCGGGCGATCGCCTCCTGGGTCATGTCCTCCTCATAGCGCAGTCGCACCAGCTGGCGGTCGCGCTCGTTGAGCCGCTCCAGCGCGGCGTGCAGGTCGGCCCGTTCGACCGTCGCCAGCACGCGCTCGTCGTCGCGGCCGTGGATCGTCTCGATCAGGTCGCTGGGCAGCGGTCGCTTGCGGCCGAGCTCGCGCAGCGCCTCGTTGCGCACGATCGTCGCCAGCCAGGAGACGCGGGCGCCGAAGTCGCGGAGCGTGTCCCGTTTGCGCCAGGCGCGCAGCACGGCGTCCTGGGCGATGTCCTCCGCCTCTGTGCGGTTCTTGGCATAGCGGAAGGCGAAGCGCATGCAGATCCGCTGGATCTCGTCCCAGTCCCAGGCGGCGCCCGCATCGGCCTTGCCAGCAACCCGGTGATCGAGACGACGGACCTCCACGATCGCGACAAACTAGCATATTTGAGCATTGAAACTATTAAGAAGTACTCCTGGTTCGACAGCGGCATGGATGGAGCAGCAGCAGTCCAGCCGGGAGGCCAGTGGGCGCAGAGCGCCTACGAGGCGATGGCGCCGCTGTACGACGATTTCACCGCCCACCACGACTATGAGCTGTGGCTGGGCAATCTCCTCCCCAAGCTCCGCCGCCACGGGTTGAGCGGGCGTCGCCTGCTCGACGTCGGCTGCGGCACGGGGAAGAGCTTCCTGCCGATGCTCGAACGCGGCTGGGAGGTGACCGCGTGCGACATCTCGCCCTCGATGGTCGAGCTGGCCCGGGCCAAGTCGGGGGCCGCGGCGCGACTCTCGGTGGCGGACATGCGGGAGCTGCCGGTATTCGGCGAGTTCGATCTCGTCTGGGCGCTTGACGACGCGGTCAACTACCTGCTCAGCCCCGAGGAGCTCGGGAGGGCGCTGAGCGGGATGCGGGCCAACATGGCCCCCGGCGGGCTGCTGATGTTCGACGTCAACTGCCTGCAGACCTACCGCAGCTTCTTCGCTGAAGAGCAGCGGGTGCGGCGGCGCGGGCGGACCCTCGTCTGGCGCGGCCAGGGGTCGACCGACGCCGCGCCGGGATCGACCAGCGAGGCGCGCTTCGAGGTTCAGTCGGGGCCGGACGCGGAGCGCTTCCCGGCGCACGTGCACCGTCAGCGCCATTTCCCCGAAGCCGAGGTCCTGCGCCTGCTTGCGGGCGCCGGCCTGGAATGCCTCGACGTCTACGGCCACGGCGTCGACGCGGTGCCGAAGCAACCGGTGGAAGAACTCATCCACGCAAAGGCCGTCTACATGGCCCGGCGTCCTTTCTGACTAACACTGTTAATTTCTAACAGTGTTGTTTTCTACCCGACTTACAGCGGGAAGCTTTTAATCGGTACGCATTGGTGTGATCCTTGTCTGGGCGGTTACTAGCTACTTATATTCTGTAGACTCGCCTGGAAATAGCTGGAAGGCTGCGCTCGTGTCGGAGGCGGCTCTAAAGGCTCTAGGCGAAGCCATACGTACGCGGCGGGGCGAAATCGACGGCCTTTCCCAAGAGGGACTGGCCGATCTCGCCGGCATGCATCGAACCTATGTGAGCGAGATCGAGCGCGGCCTGCGCAACCCCAGCTTCCGCAATCTGTACAAGCTCGCCGCGGCGCTGGAAGTCCCGCTCTCGGACCTGGTGGGGCAGGCTGAGCGCAAAGCGGTGCAGTAACGGTGTTAGTTCCGCACTGTTAAACACAACGGCTGAGGCTCTCGGCGACCCTGGGGTCGAACTGAGTCCCCGCACATGCCCGCACCTCGGCCAGGGCGGCCTCGACCGGCATCGCCTGGCGGTAGGAGCGGGTTGTGGTCATGGCGCTGAAGGCATCGCAGCAGGCGACGATCCGAGCCTCGATCGGAATCTCATCGCCGGTCAGACCGTCCGGGTAGCCGCTGCCGTCGTAGTGCTCGTGCGAGGAGCGGACGATGCGTCCGACCTCGGAGAGCACGCCGCCCACCCGGCTCAGCATCTCCTCTCCCTCGATCGTATGCCGGTACATCACCTGCCACTCCTCTGGATCGAGCGGCCCCGCCTTGTTGATGATCTCCTTCGGCACGGCGATCTTGCCGACGTCGTGCAGCAGCGCCGCGAACTCGACGTTGCGGCGCTGCCGGTGGTCGAGCCCGAGCCGGTCGGAGACCGCCAGCGAGAGCTCGACCACGCCGCGGCTGTGGCTGCCGGTGTAGGCGTCGTCGGCCTCGACCACGTCGCCGAGGAGCATCGCCGTCCCGCGATAGGCGCTGCTCAGCTCGATCGCCTGGTCGACTCGCGCCTGGCGCTCGCGAGAAAGCACGGCCAGCACGGTCGCCAGGGGGAGGATCAGGAACGCCGGCGCCGGGCCGACCTCGGTCGCCGCGAAGGCGACGAGCAGGCCGATCGGAGCGAGTGCGCCGTCGAGCGCGTAGACCGGCGCGACGAGCCCGGCGAGGGCGCGCACCGAGACGCCGTCGACGAAACGCTCGCGGATCGCGGCGGGGACGAAGTCGAAGGCGAACTGGGCCAGCAGGGCGACGACGTAGACCGGCCACTCGTCCCACGAGAACACCTGGGCGCCGGCCGCGACGAGGACCAGAGCCGGGCCGACGGCGTGCCAGGAGTCTCCGAGGGCATGGAAGGCGCGGTGGGCGCTGGTGTGGCCGCTGGCGTAGTCGTAGCCTCGTCCCAGCAGATCGCCGCCGGCGACGGCGAGCGGCACCGCCGGGGTCGGCAGGAGGAAGAGCATCGGCACCAGGACCAGCTCGGTGGGGACCGTGTGGCCGTCGGCGATGTCGAATTTCGCCCTGCTGCAGACGACGTAGGCACAGATCAGGATCGCCAGGCTGGGCAGGTGGAGGGCGCGGGGAGATGGCAGCAACAGAACCATCGCCAGGGCGACGGCGAGGAAGCCGAGGGCGAGGGCGGCCTCGACCAGCCGTTCGACACCCCGCGCGCGCAGCCGCACCCGCTCGCGACCGCGGGCGAAGAGGTGCTCGGCGTCTTGTATCTCGGAGACGAGTGCCATGGCCGCGGCCGGCGCCTGCCGCCCGCGCGGTGTTCATCGGCGGACGACGCGAAGGGATGAGCTACGCAAGGCAAATCGGCGGCGCGGCAGGCACGAATGCGAATAATTCGGTAGCCGTTTGTACGAACTTGCTCAAGTGGGCGGCGGCTGTGACCGATCATCGCGCCACATAAGTCAGCTGAATAAGGGCAAACCCGTCGCGAGGCGGGGACGCAAAGTCGGAGATCTCGAGTTTCTCGCTCGAGACGGCTCGGCTGCCAGCTTGGTTTGACAACCAGGCTTTTTGGCCTGCGACAAGGGGGTTGCCCGATGGTGTCCATGTCCCGCCCAGTCCTCGGCTCGAGCCGCAACAGGCTCGCCGCCCTACTGACGACCGCGCTACTGGCGCTGGCCGCCTTCGCCGGCTCGGCCCAGGCCTGCTCGTATTCCGGCGCCGAGACGGTGTTCAGCCCCTGGGGCGACCAACACAGCTATGTGCTCGCCCCCGACGGCGGCTTCGAGGCCGGCGCCTCCGGCTGGCAGCTGAACCGCGGCGCCGCGGTCGTCGAAGGCAACGAGAGCTACTACCTGAACGACGCCGGCGACTCCAGGGCGCTGTCGATCCCCGCCGGCAGCTCGGCGATCAGCCCGCCAGTCTGCATGGCGATCGACACGCCCTCCTTCCGCTTGGTTGCCCGCAACGGTGGCGACCCGTCCTCGCAGCTGCGCGTGGAAGCCGTCTACAAGCTGCTCGGTCTGGTTCACACGAGGACGGCCGGCACGCTCCGCTCCGGCTCCGACTGGGCCCCGACGCAGTCGGTCTCGACCGTGCTCACGCTCTCGACCCTGTTCGGGACCCTGATCCCGAGCTCGATCGAGATCCGCTTCACCCCGCTCGACTCGAGCGGCCAGTGGCAGGTCGACGACGTCTACATCGATCCCTTCCGCCGCGGCTGAGCGGAAGGGATCGAGACGACCGGGCGGGACTGCCGATTGCCAAGTCCCGCCCGGCGAGATGCAGGGGCAGAACTGCCCAATGGGACGCTTGGCTGCGTTGCGTTGCTGACCGGGGTCAGCTATTCTTTACCTATGGCTGAGAAGGTAAAGAACCAGACGAGGGTGTCCAGCAAGCACCAGGTGACGATACCCGCCGCCCCGTTCCGCAAGGCGGGCTTCGAGCCTGGGGACACCCTGCAGGTGGAAGCCGAGGGAGCCGGTCGCGTCGTCCTGACGCGCGTCGGCGAGCTGATCGACCGCTATTCCGGCTGCCTCGACACCGGCGGCGATCTGCGCGAGCGCGTACACAGACTGCGCGACGAGTGGCGGTAGTCCTCGACTCAGATGCGGTAGTCGCGTTCCTCGATCGTGCTGACGCCCTGCACGACGACGCCGACGAGGCGATCCGCGACCTCCTCAGCAAGGATCGGCTCTTCGCATCGGCCGTGACCTACGGTGAGGTTCTGACCGGAGCGCGACTCGGCCGCCATGACGAGAAGCGCGTCCGAGGCTTCTTCACCGACCTCATCTCCGAGATCCTGCCCGTCGACGCCGTGGTGGCCGACAAAGCCGCAGATCTCCGCTCCAAGCGCAAATCCCTCCGGATGCCAGACGCTCTGATCCTGGCAACAGCCGAGCTGCATCCCGAAGTCGATCTCGTCGTGACGGGCGATCAGCGGGCGGCCAAGGCCGCCGGATCGAACTTCAAGGTCAAGGTGCTCCGAAAACGCTTCGCCGGACGAGCCTGAAAGTGGCGCGGATGCAGGCGCTACGCGATACGGGAGCGACGGGACTCGAACCCGCGACCTCCGGCGTGACAGGCCGGCGCTCTAACCAACTGAGCTACGCCCCCGAGGGAATCGGATGGGCCGACGCTGCGGCCCGGGGGGCAAATCTACCGCTTTGGGGAAGCGGGAGACGCGGCAGCGGGTCGGCCTGATGTACTAGCCGCAAAGGGGGCCGCCGATGCAAGCCGACGACACGAACCGCAGGTGGTGGACGCTGGGCGCCGTCTGCGTCGCCACCTTCATGCTGCTGCTCGACATCACCGTGGTCAACACGGCGCTGCCCGCGATCCAGCAGGACCTCGGCGGCAGCTTCGCCGACCTGCAGTGGGTGATCGACGCCTACGCGCTCTCGCTTGCCGCGCTGGTGCTGACCGCCGGCTCGCTTGCCGACCGGCTCGGCCGCCGCCGCGTCTTCGCGATCGGCCTCGCCGTCTTCTCGCTCGCCTCGCTGCTCTGCGCGCTGGCGCCCGACCCGACCTTCCTCAACCTCGCCCGCGGCCTGCAGGGAGTGGGCGGAGCGATCATGTTCGCCGTCTCCCTGGCACTGGTCGCGCAGGAGTTCCCAAGCGGCCCCGAACGCGGCATGGCGATGGGGATCTACGGGGCGACGATCGGGATCGCGGTCGCGATCGGCCCGCTGGTCGGCGGCCTGCTCACCGACGGCCTCGGCTGGGAGTGGGTTTTTCTGCTCAACGTGCCGATCGGGATCGCCGCCCTCGCCGTCACCTACTGGAAGCTGGCCGAGTCGCGCGACCCGAACGCCACCGCGATCGACTGGGGCGGCCTGCTCAGCTTCTCGACCGCGCTCTTCCTGCTCGTGCTGGCGCTGGTCCGCGGCAACGCCGAGGGCTGGGGCAGCGCGCCGATCCTCTCGCTCTTCGCCGCGGCGGCGCTGCTGCTGCTGGGCTTCGTCGCGATCGAGCGCCGCGTCGCCCAGCCGATGCTGCCGCTGGGCCTCTTCCGGCGGCGCGCGTTCACCGGCGTGCAGCTCGCCGCCTTCGCGGTCTCGGGCTCGATGTTCGCGCTCTTCCTCTACCTGACGCTCTACCTGCAGAGCTTCCTCGGCTTCTCGCCGATCGAGGCGGGGGTGCGCTACCTGCCGATCACCCTCGGCGCCTTCGTCGTCGCGCCGTTCGCGGGGATGGCGCTCGCGCGCGTACAGGCCCGTTACCTGATGAGCGCCGGGCTGGCGCTGACCGGAGTCGGCCTGCTGCTGATGGGGGGCCTCGACGCCGGCTCGGAATGGACCGCGCTGCTGGCCGGCTTCATCGTCGCCGGGATCGGCGTCGGCCTGATCAACCCGGTCGTCGCCGACGTGGCGCTCAGCGTGGTCCCCAAGGAGCAGAGCGGCATGGCCGCCGGGATCAACGACACCTTCCGCCAGGTCGGCATCGCCGTGGGGATCGCCGCCTGGGGCGCGATCTTCCTCGGCACCGGGGCCTCGAAGGCCGAACAGCTGGCGGGTGGCTCGCTGAGCCACGCCGGCGCCCGCGACCTGGTCGAAGCGACCTCCGCCGGGGCGCTGCCGAAGGCCTTGGCCGGGGTTCCGGAGGGCGCCCGGGAAGCGACCCGAAACGCAGCCGAACAGGGCTTCCTGCACGGGCTCAACGAGATCCTGCTGCTCGGCGCCGCCCTCTCCCTCGCCGGCTCGGTGCTGGCCCTGTGGCTGGTCCGCGAGGGCGAGATCGAACGCGAGACGCTCGAGGGCACGGCGTTGGAGCGCGAGGCCCAGCCCGAGCCCGCCCAGGCCTGAGCGGGCCAGGCGCCCGGGCGCGGGGCGCCGCCTTCAGGGCCGCTGGATCTGCAGCTCGAAGGCAGCGGCGCGGCGGTGGACGGCGTGCAGGGCGACGCGCAGCCGGGACTGGCCGCAGACGGTGAAGTTGAGCCGGTGGCGGAAGCTGAGGCCGTGGCGGGAGCTGCGCAGGACGTGGCCGGCCGGGTTGAGCAGGCTGAGGCTGTAGCGGGGGTGGCCGGCGGGGCGCAGGCTGACCAGGCCGTCGAGCGGTGTCTCGAAGGCGCGCACCGCGGCGCCGCCCTGCCGCGGCGGCACGCGGCCGCGGAGCCGCAGCGTCCTGCGCCCCGGCCACGGATGCAGGACGTCTTCGCGGATCGCCTCGAAGGCGCCCGCGTCGGGCTCGAGGCTGCGCACCCAGCGCCACGGGACTTCGGCTTCCGGGAAGCGCATGTGCGCGTAGCTCTCGGCGAAGGCCTCGCCGGGGTCGCGAAAGTAGTGCAGTCCCTCGTTGCCGGGGAACAGCGCGCCGGCGCGCGAGCGGCGGCAGACGTTCTCGTAGCTCGACCAGCGCGCCGTGCCCCAGTCGAGCGCGACGGGAAACGGCGGCGGGCTTTCGCGGTGGCGGGCGATGTGGTGCCCGTACTCGTGGGCGAGGACGAATTCGCGGCTCGCCCCGTCCGGCGCCGGCCCGCTGTCGCCGTCGAGCACGATCTTGTTCTCGCCGCCGTAGTAGCAGGCCTGCGCCCCGTAGCCGCAGTCGAATTCGATCTGGCCCGGGGTGTCGAGCTGCACGGTCAGCAGTTCCATCTCCTCGCCGTGCGCCAGCGTGCCGAGGAAGTCGGCGATCTGCTGCGGGTCGGCGGCGTTGCAGCTCGCCTGGCAGGCGGCTGTGACGGCGACCGCCACCGTCGCGCCGCTGCCGTCGTCGACCGGGTAGCGGCTCGCTTCCGCGGTTGCCGAGATCCGCGCCGAGCCGGCGCTCGGCGCGCCGATCACCGTGTCGCGCCGCGCTTCGCCGCTCGCCGGAGCGGCGAGGAGGAGCGTCATGGCGATTCCCGCAAGCGCCCCCGCCGGGCGCTTGCTCAAGGGGCGGGCCCCGGGTCTATCTCGTAGCCCTTCGCCGGCGGCGCGGCGGAGGGCGGGCGGCGCGGCGGCAATGCGCGGCTCGCCGCCGCCCCGCCCCGCCCTCGCTTCGCCCGGCGACCCGCCCAGCGCGGACGTACCGGGTCGAAGGTGAGCAACGAGCTCCGGGTGTCGGTGCCGATGACGCCGCCGGCCGCGGGCGGTGCGACGTCCTGTCCCGCACCACCCGGGGCGGCGGAGGCGATGCGCGTATCAGCCATTAGCGCCATCACGATCACGATCGCCAGGAGCACCAGGCGGAGCCCTGGCGCCGGGGTGCTGCTGGCCCTCACGTCAACTTTCGACACGGTAGCTCGGAAGGCGCCGCGCCGCCAACTTTTCCATCCCCCGTTTCCGTACCGAGTTCCGGATGCAGGTGTCTGACCGGTACGGGAGCGGTGCGCGGCCGGACTAGTATGAGGGCGTCCGCCGAATCGGTCCGCCCGGAGCGCCTCGATCCCCCCGACTCGCAAGATCCTGCACACGCTCGCGCTCGCCGCGGCGCTGCTGGGCGTCCTCGTGGCGAGCGCCGGCGCGGGCGGCGGAGGCGGCTCGCCCGGCGGCGACGGCGGCGACCTCGTGCGGGCGAAGCTCTCGCAGGCCGGGCGCCAGCTGGTGCTCAGCCTGCGCACCGCCTCGCCGCTGCCGCTGGCCCAGCTCGACCGCCAGCCGGGCGGCGCCGGGGGCGCCCGCTACCTCTGCCTCGGGCTGAGCCGCGCCGGGCGGCGCGGCGAGCGGCTGCTCTGCCTCGGCGGCGCCCGCAGGACGCACAGGCGCGTCGGCCTCGAGCTGCGCAACGCGGCCGGCGAGATCGTCGACCGGGCGACCCTGGCGGCGCGGCTGAAGCGTCCCGGCGCGACGAAGCTGGTACTCGCGATCGACCCGGCCGTGGCCGGCCTCGAGCCGCACCGCTACCGCTGGCGCGTGGTCGAGAACCGGCGCGGCTGCGCGGCGCCGAGCTGCGCCGAGGCGCTCCCGCGGCGCGGCGCGCGGGTCTTCCGCCTGCGCCCGGTGCGCCCGGTCGGCTGCACCGGCGGCGGCGCCGGCGAGCTGCGCAACGGCCCGCGCGACCGCGACGTCCTCGCCCTCACCTTCGACGACGGGCCGAGCGACTACACCGAAGCCTTCCTCGACGTGCTGCGCGCCAAGCACGCCCACGGCACCTTCTTCGAGATCGGCCAGGAGATGCCGGGCCGCGAGGACGCGATGCGGCGCATCCTGCGCGAAGGCGACGAGATCGGCGACCACACCGTCAACCACGTCGAATATCCCGGCTACTTCCAGATCGCCGGCGCCGCCGCGCGCATCCGCTCCTCGACCCGCTTCGCGCCCTGCCTCTTCCGGCCCCCGGGCGGCGCCGTCGACTCCTCGGTCGTCGCGACCGCCGGCGCGCTGGGCATGCGGACGATCCTCTGGGACGTCGACCCGGCCGACTGGAGCAACCCCGGCAGCGGCGCCGTCTACAGCCGCGTCGTCTCCGCCGCCCGGCCCGGCTCGATCGTCCTCATGCACGACGGCGGCGGCGACCGCGGCGGCACGCTCGCCGCCCTGCCGCGGATCATCGACACGCTGCGCGCCCGCGGCTACCGCTTCGCCACGGTCAGCGAGCTGCTCGGCAGGCGGACGATCTACCGGCCCTACGGCTGAGCGCGTTCGCTGTTTGTCTCGCACAGCGCAACGAACAGCGAACGCGCGATACTCCGGCGCGTGATCGTCGAGCGGACCGAGAACCCGACCTGGCTGTCGAACGCCTACCTGGTCGCCGACGAGGCGAGCGGCAGGGGCGTGCTGATCGACGGCAACGACGAGCTGGGGCCGCTGCTCGAGCGGGTCGAGCGCGACGGGATCGAGATCACCCACGTGCTCGTCACCCACCCGCACGGCGACCACGTCGCGGGGCTCGCCGCGGCGCGCGAGAAGCTCGGCAACCCGCCGCTCGTCGCCCACGCCGAGTGCGCGGCCGAGCTGCCCGACGAGGTCGCGGTGACGCTCGCCGACGGCGAGAAGCTCGAAGCCGGCGGGATGGAGGTCGAGGCGATCCACACCCCCGGCCACGCCGCCGGCCACCTCGCCTTCCTCATCGAGGGCTCCGACGTCTTCACCGCCGACGTGCTGTTCAAGGGGACGGTGGGCGGGACGATGGCGCCGGGCGCCTCCGGCTTCGCCGACCTCAAGGCCTCGGTGATGCGGCTGATGGAGCTGCCGCCGCAGACCCGCGTCCATCCCGGCCACCGCGAGCCGACGACGATCGGCGAGGAGTTGGAGTCCAACCCCTTCGTGCGGATCTGGCGCGGGCTGGAGGAGACGGGCGACGAGCGGGTCACGGTCTGGGACCGGGCGGCGACGCTGAAGCTCTGGGCGCCCGACTACGACGGCGGCAACAAGGCCTGGATCGTCTTCGCCGACGACGGCCTGGAGGCGATCGTCGGCGGCTCGCAGGTCGTTCGCGGCTAGTCCCAGAGCCGAATCCCGGCCTGCGGACGGATATGCGATAGGAGCGGCGGACGTTTGGCCTGACACTGCTTCGATGCTGCTGCCGCTGGCGCTCACGGCCACCGAAGTGAAGAGCTTCTTCTTCGACTGGTACCCGGTCTTCGGGGTCTTCTTCATGTTCGCCCTGCTGCTGGTCTTCGTCACCCTGCTGCGCGGGACGCTCGGCGCGACCAAGCCGGAGACGGTCAAGGCGAGCAAAACGAAGCCGGTGCTCTGGGAGGAGGTGCAGGGCGTCGACGCGGCCAAGGACGAGCTGATCGACGTCGCCGAATGGCTGCGCGAACCGAAGCGCTTCGAGGCGCTGGGCGCGCAGGCGCCGCGCGGCGTGCTGCTCTTCGGCCCGCCGGGGACGGGCAAGACGATGCTCGCGCGGGCGGTCGCCGCGCAGGCAGGCGTGGACTTCTTCTCGGCGTCGGGCTCGAGCTTCGTCGAGATGTTCGTGGGGAGGGGAGCCGCCCGCATCCGGCGCCTGTTCAAGGAGGCGCGCAAGTCGGGCCGGGCCGTCATCTTCATCGACGAGCTGGACGCGGTCGGGGGGGCGCGCAGCGGCGGCGGTGGGGATGGCGGCTCGAGCGAGCGCGAGCAGGCGCTGAACCAGCTGCTGGTCGAGCTCGACGGGTTCGAGAAGGACCCGGGGACGGTGATCGTGATCGCCGCCTCCAACTACGTCGACAAGCTCGACAAGGCGCTGCTGCGGCCGGGACGCTTCGATCGCCAGGTGCTGGTCGCGCCGCCGGACCGCGACGGGCGCGAGGCGATCCTGCGCGCCCACGCCAAGGGCAAGCCGCTGGGGCCCGACCTCGACCTGACCGACGTGGCGCGCAAGACGACCGGGATGACCGGCGCCCAGCTCGCCAACGCGCTCAACGAGGCGGCGATCATCGCCGGGCGGGCGGGCCGCGGCGCGCTGGCCCGCGAGGACCTCGACGAGGCGCTGCTGCGCCAGTCGGTCGGCTCCCAGCAGGCGCGGCGGCTGACGCCGAAGGAGCGGCGGATCGTCGCCTACCACGAGGCGGGGCACGCGCTCTGCCGGCGGCTGCTCGGGCTCGACCCGCCGGAGATCCTCAGCATCGTGCCGCGCGGGCCGGCGCTCGGCTTCGTCGGCCACTCGCCGCAGGAGGACACCTACCTGAAGTCGCGCGAGGAGCTCCTCGACGAGCTGGTGACGCTGCTCGGCGGGCGCGCCGCCGAGGAGGAGGTGATGGACGCCTCATACTCGGGCGCCGTCGACGACCTGCAGCGCGTCCACATGGTCTGCCGCCAGATGGTCGCCGAGTTCGGCATGGGCGTGGCGCTCGACGCCGACGGGGCGCCGCCGATCGCGCTGCCGACCGGCGACTACGCGCTCTCGGACCGCACCCGGCGCGACGTCGACGTGGCGGCGATGACGCTGGCGCGCGAGGCCTACCGGCGGGCGCGGGCGCTGCTGGCGGCGAACCGCGAGTGCCTCGA
>DASSBJ010000041.1:0-7224 GCA_035698885.1 Solirubrobacterales bacterium | reverse complement strand
CGCCGGGGCAGTTCGGCCCGATCAGCCGCACTCCGGCCTGCCTGGCCTTCCAGTAGGTCTGCAGCATGTCGAGCACCGGGATCCCCTCGGTGATCGCGATCACCGTCTCGACCCCGGACTCGATCGCCTCGTCGATCGCCGGCGCGGCGAAGCGCGCGGGGACGAAGATCATCGAGGTGTTGGCGCCCTGCTGCTCGACCGCCTCGCGGATCGAGTCGAAGATCGGCACCCCCTCGACGTCCTGCCCGCCCTTGCCGGGCGTCACGCCCGCCACCAGGTCCGTCCCGTAGGCGCGGTTGCGCAGGCCGTGGAAGGAGCCCTCGCGGCCGGTCAGGCCGGAGACGACGAGCTTCGTGCTCTCGCCGACGACGATCGACATCAGCCGTTCCCTCCCGCCAGCTCGACGACCCGCTGGGCGCCGCCGAGCATCGTCGTCTCCTGGTGCAGGTTGGCGAGGCCGGCGCCGGCGAGGATCTCCAGGCCCTGCTCGGAGTTGGTGCCGTCGAGGCGGACGACCAGGGGCACCTGCAGCTCGAGCCGCGCGGAGGCCTCGACGATGCCCTTGGCGATCTCGTCGCAGCGGGTGATGCCGCCGAAGATGTTGAAGAGAATCGCGGTGACCTTCTCGTCGGAGACGATCACGGTCAGCGCGTCGACGATCGCCTCGGCCTTCGAGCCGCCGCCGGCGTCGAGGAAGTTCGCCGGGGCGCCTCCCGCCTGCGCGACGACGTCGAGCGTCGACATGCAGAGCCCGGCGCCGTTGGCGAGGATGCCGACGTTGCCGTCGAGCTTCACGTAGGTGAGCCCCTTCTCGCGCGCCATCGCCTCCTGCGGGTCGTCGATCGACTCGGCGTCGATCTCGGCCAGCTCCTCGTGGCGGTAGAGGGCGTTGCCGTCGATCGTCACCTTGGCGTCGAGGGCGACGACCTCTCGGTCGGCGGTGACGATCAGAGGGTTGACCTCGATCAGCGTCGCGTCCTCGGCCATCGCCGTCTCGGCCAGCTTCGCCAGCACTTCGGCGGCCTCGTCGCGCACGTCCTCGTCGAGGCCGGCGGCGTCGACGACAGGCCGCGCGGCCGAAGCGGTGAACGGCCGGGTCGGGTCGATGTGCTGCTTGACCAGCGCGCCGGGATCCTCCGCGGCGACCGCCTCGATGTCCATGCCGCCCTTGGCGGAGACCATCGCCAGAAGCTTCTTCTCCCCGCGGTCGAGGATCACCGAGGCGTAGTACTCGGCGGCGATCTCCGAGCCGCCCTCGACCCAGACGCGCTCGACCCGGAAGGGGCCCTCGCCGTGCGGGCCGACGATGTCCATGCCGAGGATCGCGTCGGCGTGTGCCTCGGCCTCGGCGCGGTCGGCGGCGATCTTGATCCCGCCGGCCTTGCCGCGGCCGCCGATCAGCACCTGCGCCTTGATCGCGCAGGGGTAGCCGATCCGCTCCGCCGCGGCGACGGCGTCCTCGACGGTCGAGGCGACCTCGCCGCTCGGCACGGCGATTCCGTGCGCCGCGAAGAGCTGCTTGCCCTGATACTCGAGGAGGTCCATAGAGTCGGCGCCCTGCCGGGGCCGCGCGGCAGCCTATAAGATGCCGCGCCCCATGGCCCTCCCCGCCTTGAAATCGATCGAGTGGGTGACCACCGACTGCTACGGAACCCTGATCGACTGGGAGAAGGGCATCGTCGAAGCCTGCAAGAAAGAGGCGGCCAAGGACGGTTTCAGCTTCGAAGAGGGGCCCTTCCTGGCCCGCTTCTTCGAGGTCCAGGCCGAAATCATGGCCGGCTCCTACGAACTCTACGCCGAGGTGTTGCGCCGCACGATCGTCAAGGTGGCCCGCGAGGTGGGCTGGGAGATCGAGCCCTCGCGTGCCCAGTTCCTGCCCGACAGCGTCGCCTACTGGCTGCCCTTCCGCGAGGCCAACGCGGCGATGGACCGGCTCGCCAAACGCTACGAAGTGGGGATCCTCTCCAACGTCGACGACAAGCTGCTCGGCATCTCGCGCCGCCACCTGCGCACCGAACTCGACCTCGTCGTCACCGCGCAGCAGGTGCGCAGCTACAAGCCGGACCCGGTCCACTTCAAAGAGTGCGCGCGACGGATCGGCGGCAAAAAAGGCTGGCTCCACATCTGCTCCAGCTACGACACCGACGTCGCGCCGCTGCTGAAGATGAAGGTCCCCGTGATCTGGGTCAACCGCCACGGCGAGAAGCTGGAAGGGCGCAAAGCGCCCAGCGCCACCGTGAAGAATTTCCGCGAAGCGGCGAAAAAGCTCGGCGCGTCCTAGCGGTCCTCTAGCTTTGGGGCTTCGCAACTTCGGCCTCCGGCCGCGGTTTCGAGTCTCGATGGGCAGCCTCAGCCACAGCCGAGCGCTCTCGCGCGCCCGCCTGCCGCTCGCCGCGGCGCTGCTCGCGCTGCTCTGCGGACTGGCGCTGAGCGCCGGTCGCGCCGGCGCCGTCGAGGCCGAAGAAGAACCGCTCAATCCCAACGACGAGCCGCCGAGCTTCGTCGTCATCCAGACCGACGACCAGACGCTGGACGAGCTGTACGCGGCCTTCCGCCCCTTCCCGGGAGCTCCGGAAGTGCGGGCGATGCCGAATACGCTCGACCTGCTCGCCAAACGCGGCGAGACCTTCAACCGCTACTACGTCTCCTACCCCCTGTGCTGCCCCTCCCGGGTCAGCCTGATGACCGGCCGCTACGCCCACAACACCGGCGTCAAGGGCAACGTGCAGCCGAACGGCGGCTACTTCGGCTTCTCCTTCCGCGGCGCCTACGAACACAACATCGCCACCTGGCTGCAGAGCGCCGGCTACCGCACGATCCACATCGGCAAGTACCTCAACGGCTACGGCGACGCGCCCTACAGCGACGGCAAGAACGTGCCGCCGGGCTGGAGCTCCTGGCACACGGTCCTGCACGCGGACACGCAGCACTTCTTCTACGGCTACACGCTCAACAACGATGGCACGATCGGCGAACCGTACGGCAGCTCTGGCACCTGGGAACCGCGCGAATACACCGAACGCGACCCGGCGGGCTGCCCGTTCGCGCCCGAAGAAGGACGCCCCTGCGTCTACGCGACCGACGTCTTCAACTGGATGGCCCGCGAAGAGATGCGGGCGACGCCGGAGGAACAGCCCTTCTACCTGCAGCTCGACTACACGGCCCCGCACGGCGACTTCCGCCAGCCGGCCGGGCCCGAGCCGGCGATCCGCCACTACAACTGGTTCAGGGGCGCGCGGCTGCCGCACAACCGCTCGGAAGGCTTCGACGAGGGCAACGTCGGCGACAAGCCCTCGTTCATCCGCGAAGCCGAACACCTGACGCCGAGCATCAAGCACACCTACAAGGTCTATTACGACAAGCAGCTCGAGTCGCTGCGCTCGATCGACGACGGGGTCAAGGAGATCGTCGGCACGCTCGCCGAAACGGGCCGCCTCCAGAACACCTACATCCTCTTCACCTCGGACAACGGCTTCTTCTTCGGCGAGCACCGGCTGATCGGCGGCAAGTTCCTCTCCTACGAGCCCGCCACCCACATGCCGTTCATCATCCGCGGGCCGGGGATCGAGCCCGGCACGCAGACCGGCGAGCTGGCCGAGAACATCGACATCGCGCCGACGATCCTCGACCTGGCGGGGGTGGAACCGGACAAGAGCGTCGACGGCCGCTCGATGGTGCCCTTCCTGCGCGACCCCGGAGCGCGCTCCCGCCGGCCGATCCTCTTCGAGTCCTTCGTGCAGACCGCCGACGTCGAAGCCAACGGGGCGATCGCCTCGACCGGCGAAGGCGACGGCGGCGTGCCCGGCGGCAACGGCAGCACCGACCCGAGGGAGCCGGAGGCAGGCGTCTCGAGCGCACCGCGCACGCGGGGCGGCGGGGCGCACGCCTCGATCCTCGCGCCGCCGCTCAACTACGAGGGAATCCGGCTCGGCCCGTACAAGTACATCGCCTGGCCGGACGGCGAGAAAGAGCTCTACGACATCAACAAGGATCCGAACGAGCTCAACAACCTCGTCAAGATCCCGAACCTCTACCCGATCCGCAACTTCCTCCACCGCCAGCTGCGGCGCTTCGAGAACTGCGTCGGCCGGGAATGCCGCGAAGTCACGCCGCCGCTGCCGATGACGCGGCGCGAATTCCAGAAGCTGCGGGCGCAGAAGCGGCGCGAACAGCGCGAACGCGAACGCGAACGGGAAAAGGAACGCCGCGAACGCGAACGGGAAAAGCGCAAGCCGGGGAAACGCCGCTAGCTACTCGATGACCGCGAGGACGTCGCCGCTCGAGACGGCCGCCCCCTGAGCGACGTTGAGGGTCGTCACCTTGCCGGAGCGGTGGGCGGAGATCTCGTTCTCCATCTTCATCGCCTCGATCACGCAGATCAGGTCCCCCTCCTCGACCGAGGCGCCCTGCTCGACGGCGACCTTGAGCACGGTGCCCTGCAGGGGCGAGGGCAGCGACTCGCTGGAGGCGCTCGCGGCGCCGCCGGCCTTGCGCTCGCGTTTCGGCGGGCGCTTGCCGTTGCCGGCCGGGGCGCCGCCCGCGGCGGCCTCGCCGATCACCTTGACGTCGAAGAGCTTGCCGGAGACCTCGACCTTGTAGTCGCGGGCGACGACCTCCGCCCCCTCCGGGGCCTGCGGCGCCTCGGCCTCGGCCGGGGCCGTGGTCTTCAGCCAGTCCCTGTCTTCCATCAGGTCGCGGCAGGTCTCTCCCCTGGCCCACTGCTCGGTGGCGAGAATCGCTTCGTGGAAGGGGATCAGCGTCGTCAGGCCGCCGACCTCGTACTCGGCCAGCGCGCGCAGCATGCGGCGCGTCGCGTGCTCGCGGTCGACGTCCCAGACGACCAGCTTGGCGACCATCGGGTCGTACATCGGCGTCACCTCGGAGCCCGCCTCGACGCCGGAGTCGACGCGCACGCCGGGGCCGGCGGGCTCGCGGTAGGAGGCGATCGCGCCCGGCGCCGGGGCGAAGTTCTTGTGCGCCGCCTCGGCGTTGATCCGGCACTCGATCGCGTGGCCGCGCAGCTCGACCTCCTCCTGGGCGACGGTCAGCGGCTCGCCGGCGGCGACCAGGACCTGCTCGCGGACGATGTCGACGCCGGTGACCATCTCGGTCACGCAGTGCTCGACCTGCACGCGGGTGTTCATCTCGAGGAAGAAGTACTCGTCGCCGACCTGCATCCCCTCGACCGTGCCGGCGCCGCGGTAGCCGACGGCCGCGGCGGCCTCGGTGGCGATCCTGCCGATCCGCTCGCGCATCTCCTCGTCGACCTGGGGGCCGGGGGCCTCCTCGATCACCTTCTGGTGGCGCCGCTGCAGCGAGCAGTCGCGCTCGCCGAGGTGGATCGTGTTGCCGTGCGAGTCGGCGAGAACCTGCACCTCGACGTGGCGCGGGTCCTCGAGGTAGCGCTCGATGTAGACGCGCGAGTCGGAGAAGAACTTCTCGCCTTCGCGGGCGGCGCCCTCGTAGGCGTCCTGCAGGTCCTCGGCGCTCATCGCGACGCGGAAGCCCTTGCCGCCGCCGCCGCCCGCCGCCTTGCAGGCGACCGGGTAGCCGGCATCGTCGGCCTGGGCGCGCGCCGCGTCGAGGTCGGGGGCGGGCTCGGTCGCGCCGGGGACGATCGGCACGCCGGCCTCGGCCATGATCTCGCGCGCTCGCGTCTTCGAGCCCATCGCTTCGATCGCCTCGGCCGGGGGGCCGATGAAGACGACGCCGGCCTCGGCGCAGGCGCGGGCGAAGTCGGCGTTCTCGGCGAGGAAGCCGTAGCCGGGGTGGATCGCCTCGGCCCCCGCCTGCTTGGCCGTGTCGATGATCTTGATGATGTTCAGGTAGCTCTCGGCGGGCGTCGCCGGGCCGATCAGGAAGGCCTCGTCGGCCTCGCGCACGTGCGGGGCGTCGCGGTCGATCTCCGAGTAGACGGCGACCGACCCGATGCCCATCTCCTTCAGCGTGCGGGCGACCCGGATCGCGATCTCGCCGCGGTTGGCTATCAGGACCTTCTCGAACACGGCGGCGCAGTCTATGCATTCGTGTGGCGGAGGGGCGGGGCGCCGGGGTCGCCTCGCCTACGCCTATCACCGGCCTTCGGCCGGTGAAATCCTGTGCCGCTTCGCGGCCCTGGAACACTCTGCGGAGCCGCTTCGCGAGGCTAGGGCGAGGCGACCCCGGCGCCCTGCTCAAGGCCCGAGTCGCGTAGGGTGCGCCGTCGTGATCTTCGGCGGGAAAGCTTCTCCGGCTCCATGCTGATCGAGCTTCAATCGCATTCGACGGTTTCCGACGGGCAGCTTGCGCCTGCCGAGGTCGTCGCGGAAGCTGCGAGGGCCGGTGTGAGCACGCTGGCGCTGACGGACCACGATGCGATTGCCGGAGTGGCTGAGGCGGGGGAGGCGGCGGGGAAGCTGGGGATTGAGCTGGTTCCGGCTATCGAGATGTCCTGTGTGCATGAGTACGCCGAAGACCTGCACGTGTGCGGGTACTGGGTCGATCTGGGAAAGATCGCGCCGGCCTGCGAGCGGGCTCAGCACGAGCGGGTGGCGCGGGCCGGGGAGATCGTCGAGAAGCTGCGTGGGGAGGGGTTCGACCTGCACCTCGAGGACGCGGTGAAGGAGGCCGGCGACGCGCTCTCGATAGGCCGCCCGCACATCGCCCGCGCCGCCGGCGCCAGCGGCGACCTCGGGCCGTTCTTCGAGCAGTACCTGGTGCCGGGCGCCAAGGCATTCGTGCCGCGCCGCTGGCCGACCGCCGAGCAGGCCGTGCAGACGATCAAGCAGGCCGGCGGAGTCGCCGTCGTCGCCCACCCCTACTGGGACATCTCCGACCCGGCCGAGGTCGACGAGCTGATCCGCGCGCTGGACGTCGACGGCGTCGAGACCTTCTACCCGACCCACAGCGAGGAGCAGACCCGGCACCTTCTGGAGCTCTGCGAGGAGCTGGATCTGATCGCCACCGCGTCGAGCGACTACCACGGCCCAACCCACAAGACCTTCGCCGAGTTCGGCGCCTACGACACCTACGGCCTAGCCGAGCCCCAGGTCCCGCCGCGGCCTTGACCCCGCTCAGCGCCGGTGATGGTGCCTGCGCTTGAGCGCGATCGGCCGTTCGATCGTCGTCGTGTCGCCTTCGTCGGGCTTGAACGTCACCAGAACCCGGATTCGTCCCTTGCGGTGGCGCTTGAGGAAATGCATCAGCCGCACCTTCGGCCTGACGACCAGCCGCAAGCGCACCGGC
>DASSBJ010000040.1:0-2280 GCA_035698885.1 Solirubrobacterales bacterium | reverse complement strand
GCGAGCTCGACGTGGCCGTTGATCTGCAGCGGCGCGACGACCAGGCGCTGTTTGGGCACGATCAGGCCGTCAGAGGAGGCGCTGGTGCCGGCGAGGCCGACGAAGACGCGGAATTCGTTGGGGTTGTAGACGGCGTAGGCGAGGGCGTTGGAGCCGTGGTCGTCGGTCCAGCGGGTGCGGCCGGCGGCGCCGTCGAAGCTGAAGCCTTCGATCTCGCCCGAGAGGAAGTTCCTCGAGGCGACGTCCTTCATCTTCTCGATCGCCTGCTCGAGGCTGCAGAGGCGGTCGAGCAGCTCGCGCTGGCCGTGGGGGTCGTGTGGGTTGGTCACTTCGGCTCCTCTCTCACTTGGGCATCGCCGCGGCGATCGCCGCGGCCTTGGCCGGCGTGCCGACGGGTTTCTTGACGCCGAGCATCAGCGCGGCGCCGTAGTAGACGAGGAAGGCGCCGCCGCCGACCAGGGCGATGTTGAGCATCAGGGACTCGGCGTGGATCTGGCCGAGGATGTCGGAGACGATTTGGCCGGCGAGGTTGGCGGTCGGATCTACCGCGTCAGCAGCTCCGCCCCGGACCTTGCTCTTCAAGTCCTGCCCGGATCCGATGTCCAGGGCTTCGAGTGGATCGCCGAAGACGAACTCCTTCGCAAAGCCAACCGGCCCCCCGCCATAGTCGGTTTTGGTGCCGGGGTTGAGCCTCAACCCGATCAGCCCGGCGAGGCCTTTGCCCTTGACCATCGATGGGTCGAGCGCGACGTGAACGTGATCAGCGTGCCCGCCGATCGGCGAGGTCGGCTGACCGTTCTTGAGGTTGACCCCGGGTTCGTGGAAGAGCTCGGCCAGGTGCGGCCCCCAGCGCCTCGCTACATAGCGGTCGAACGCGAGCATTTTCTTCGGGTCGCCGGCGACGTCGATCGCCAGGGCTCTGTAGTGGTAGGAGTCGGCTACGTGGACGGGGTTGACCCCGCCGAAGTGGGGGTTCTCGCTGACGCGCAGGCCGAACTTCCTTTCGGCGACACGGCCGATCTGGACGATGTCGGCTTCCGCAGCGTTCATGCGACCTGACCTCGCGCTGACCCGAACACCCGCGTGACGCCGAGACCGATCAGCGCGGCTCCGCCGAGTACCAGGGTGGCGACCAGGCCGATGTGCCTGAGCGCTCCCTGTGCTCCCTCCGGCGAAGAGGAGGAAGCCGAGGGCTGCTGCGAGGACGGTGATGGCGCGGTTCGGGCGCCGCCCTTCGCCCCGACCGGCTGCCCGAGGATGTAGTCGATGTAGCCCTGCCCGCCGCCGGGGTTGTAGGCGGCGAGGCCCTGGTGCTTTAGGAAGAGGGCGGTCGCGTGGATCGCTTCGTCGGGGCTCTTCCAGGGGTCGACTCCGTACTGGCTGATGTAGCTCTGTCGGGTCGTCGGGATGAACTGCGTCGCTCCCCTCGCGCCCGCCGAGCTCACAGCTTTCATGTTGAAGCTCGACTCGCCCGAGGCGATTTTCAACAGCAGGGTCGCGCCGTTGGCGACGCCGTATTTGTGCGCCTGGCCTTCGGCCAGGTACCCCCAGCGTTCGGCGGCTTCGACGTAGGCTCGGGGAGCGCCCGCCACGCACCTACGCCCCCACCGGAGCCATCCCGGCCGCCTGGCGGGAGACGTCGCCGGGGTGGGTCAGCAGACGCTGGAACAGCCAGGGCAGTGCCAGCAGCAGGATGATCAGCATCAGCAGCTTGCTGATGTAGTCGACCGTCTCGTAGCGCGGCCAGTGCTCGCCGGGAGCCGGCTCTTCGCCGGCGCCGGCCTCCCCGTCCGCAGGCGCGACCAGCGGGACCCAGGGAGGGGGTCCCGTCAGCGGCCTGGGGAACGGGGAAGCGGCGTCGGGCATCGGCCGCTAGGCCTCCTGGACCTCGGCGGCCTTCTTGTGGACGGCCCGCACGAGCGCCTCCCAGAGCCAGGGCCCGACGGTGTCCTGAGTGCGCGCCTGCAGGACCTTCGGGTCTTCGGCGACCCCGTAGTCGCTGCAGAACGCGGCGACCGCGGCGCGGATCGAGTCGTCGAACATCTGGTGCGGGTTCTGCCCGACCGAGATGCTCGAGCCGTAGCCCAGGTAGGCGAGGTGGGAGGCGAGTTCCACCACCTCCTCGCCGGCGGCGCCCGAGCCGAGCATCAGGTGGTTCTGCGTCAGCGTCGGCGGGTTGTCGGCCTCCCAGGGCTGGGGGCCGCCGTAGCCGCGGCAGGGCCACTCGGGGTCCATCAGCTTCGGCTCGGCGGGCGCGGAGGCCTGCGCCGCCGGCGCGGC
>DASSBJ010000039.1:0-34528 GCA_035698885.1 Solirubrobacterales bacterium | reverse complement strand
CAGCTCGGTCTTCGTCCCCAGCGTCTCGCTTCCCGCCGGCCGCACGGAGACGTTGGCGTCGATCCGCAGGCTGCCCTCCTCCATGTTCACGTCGGAGACGCCCAGCTGGCGCACGGTCGTGCGCAGCAGGCGCGCCCAGGCGCCGGCCTCGGCGGCGCCGCGCAGGTCGGGCTCGGTGACGATCTCGACCAGCGGCGTGCCGCCGCGGTTGAAGTCGACCAGCGAGGCGCCGGAGCCGTGGATGCGGCCGGACTCGCCGAGGTGGATCGTCTTCGCCGCGTCCTCCTCGAGGTGGGCGCGGTGGATGCGGATGCCGCCCAGCCGGCCGTCGACGGCAAGCGGCTGGTCGTACTGGCTGATCTGGTACGCCTTCGGGTTGTCCGGATAGAAGTAGTTCTTGCGGTGGAAGATCGAGCTCGGCGCGACCTCGCACTCCAGCGCCGCGGCGATCTTCAGCCCGTAGCGGATCGCCTCCTCGTTGGGTACCGGCAGGACGCCGGGGTGGGCGAGGCAGACCGGGCAGGTGTGGACGTTCGGCTCGTCGCCGAAGGAGAGCTCGCAGCCGCAGAACATCTTCGTCCGCGTCGAGAGCTGGACGTGGATCTCCAGTCCGATGACCGCTTCCAGCTCAGCCATTCAGGGACTGCTCCAGGACGTAGGCGGCGTCGAGCAGACGCTGCTCGGCGAAGGCCGGCGCCGCGATCTGGAAGCCGACGGGCAGCTGCGGCCCGCCGCCCTGCGGTTCGGCCGTGCCGGCCGGGATCGAGATCGCCGGGATGCCGGCGAGGCTCATCGGCACGGTGAAGAAGTCGTTCATGTACATCGCCAGCGGGTCGTCGGTCTTCTCGCCGAGGCCGAAGGCGACCGAGGGCGAGGTCGGGGTGACCACGAAGTCGACCTTCGAGAAGGCGACGGCGAAATCCTCGGCGATCCTCGTCCGCACCCGCTGCGCGCGGCCGTAGTAGGCGTCGTAGTAGCCGGAGGAGAGAGCGTAGGTGCCGAGCATGATCCGCCGCTTGACCTCTTCGCCGAAGCCGGCCGCGCGGGTCGCTTCGTACATCTCGACGACGTCGCCCTGCGGCTCGACCCGCATCCCGTAGCGCACGCCGTCGTAGCGGGCGAGGTTGGAGGACGCCTCGGCGGGCGCGATCACGTAGTAGGCGGAGATGCCGTGCTCGGCGTGCGGCAGCGGCACCTCGGCCAGCTCGCCGCCGAGCTCCTCGATCCGCTTCAGGGTCGCCTCGAAGGCGGCGCGCACGCCCGGCTCGATCGCGCCGTGGGCGAGGTCGGCGGGAACGGCGAAGCGCAGGCCGTTCAGATCCTCGCCGCGCGGCGTCCGGATGCCCCCCTCGATCCCGACCGAAGTCGAGTCGCAGGGGTCGCCGCCCTGCATCGCCTCGAGCAGCAGCGCCGCGTCGGTGACGTCGCGGGTCAGCGGGCCGCACTGGTCGAGCGAGGAGGCGAAGGCGATCATCCCGTAGCGCGAGATCGCCCCGTAGGTCGGCTTCAGGCCGACGATCCCGCAGAGCGCCGCGGGCTGGCGGATCGAGCCGCCGGTGTCGGTGCCGATCGCGCAGGGCGCGAGCCCGCCGGCGACCACCGCGGCCGAGCCGCCGGAGGAGCCGCCCGGCACGCGCTCGCGGTCGCGCGGGTTGCGCACCGGCCCGTAAGCGGAGTTCTCGTTCGAGGAGCCCATCGCGAACTCGTCCATGTTGGTCTTGCCGAGCACCCCGGCGCCGGCCTCGGCCAGCCGCCGCACGGCGGTCGCCGTGTAGAGCGGCCGGTGCCCCTCGAGGATCCGCGATCCGGCGGTGGTCTCGATCCCCTCGGTGCAGAAGAGGTCCTTGACCGCTACGGGGACGCCGGCCAGCGCGCCGTCACCCTCGGCCGAGCTCTGCTCGGCCTTCCACAGATACGCGTTCAGCTCGTCGCCCGCCGCGGCCTCGCGCCACGCCCCGAAGTACTCGCCGCGCGAGAGCTCGCCGGCCGCGATCCTCTCCGCCGCCTCGGCGACGCTCAGTCCGAGCAGGTCGGACATCACGCCTCGGCCTGCGGGGACGGGACCCGAAACGCGCCGTCGGCCGGATCCGGCGCCTGCCCGAGCACGTCCTCGCGAGGCCAGCTCGGCCGCGGCTCGTCCGGCCGCAGCACGTTCTCCAGCTCGACCACGTGCGAAGTCGGCGGCACGTCGTCCAACTCCAGCTCCCCGATCCGATCGACGTGCTCCAAGATCCCCGACAACTCCCCGGCCATCTTCTCGACCTCGGCCTCGCTCAACCTCAGCCGAGCGAGCTTGGCGACATGAAGCACTTGCTCCCGCTCGATCACGGCGGGGATTGTAGGGCGATGGTTCCTGGCCAGTCAGCCAGTTATTGTGCGCGTCACGATGCGGGGAGATCGAGCCGAGGCACTGGTCGTCCTGAGCCTGCGCGCCCTCGCGCTCAGCTTCGCCGTCGTCGGCATCCTCTTCATCGCCGTCCCCAGCGGCGTCCTCGACGTCATCTCCGACGTCGGCGAATGGCTCGGCAACGACACGCGGGCGCCGCACACGCAGGAGGACCTCTGGCTGGCGCTCGGCTTCGCCTACATGGTCGTGATCGCCGGCATCTGCCTCGTCGCCCAGGCGGACGTCGTCCGCTACCGGCCGCTGCTGCTGGTCCTCGCCGCCGGCAAGACCGCCTCCTCGCTCGGCTCGCTCGCCTTCTTCGTGGTCGACCGGCAGGTCTTCGTCTACCTGCTCAACTTCCTCGTCGACGGCTTCCTCGCCCTGCTGGCGCTGTGGCTCTGGTCGCTCGCCGGCCGGGTCGAGCGGCCACCGACGCCCGGCTGACAGCGCCCGCCGGGGCTGTCGACCGCCGAGCAGCGCACCCTGAGCGCGATCTGCGCCGCGATGGCGCCCGCCCACCACGGCCTGCCCGCGGCCGAGCGCGAGGTCGACGTCTCCGGCCCGGTCGCGGAGTTCCTCACCTCGCTCTCGCCGCGCCTGCTGCTGCGGGTCAGGCTCGCCCTGCGGGCCTTCGAGTGGCTGCCCTTCCCCTGGCGCTTCAGCCGGCTCGACCTCGCGGCGCGCGAGGACTTCCTGCGTCGCATGGAGGGCTCGCGCTTCGGCCTGCACCACGAGCTGCTGCTGATGGCGAAGACCTTCACCACGCTCGGCTACGCGATCGACCCGCGGGTCGAGCGGCGGCTCGGTCTGGAGACGAGCTGCCGGCTCGCCGACGGGTCGCTGCCCGAGCCGGCGGGCACGCTGGGAGACACCGTGCCCTCCGGGCCCGAGGAGGAGTGCGACGTGGTCATCGTCGGCTCGGGCGCCGGCGGCGCCGTGGCGGCGGCGACGCTCGCCGAGGCCGGTCTCGACGTGATCGTGCTCGAGGCCGGCGAGGCGTTCGACCGCGACAGCTACCCGGCTGACCCCTTGCAGGCGGTCGCCTCGCTGTACCGCGACGGCGGACTGACGATCGCCGAGGGCAAGCCGCCGATCCCCGTGCCGGTCGCCCGCACGGCGGGCGGCACGACCGTGATCAACTCAGGCACCTGCTTCCGCGCCCCGGATCCCGTCCTCGCCCACTGGCGCGAGCGCTACGGGGTCGAGTGGGCCGAGCGGCTGGGGCCCGACTTCGCCGAGGCCGAGGAGTTCCTGCGGGTGACGCCGCTCGACCCGGAGCGGATGGGCCGCAACGGCCAGCTGGCGATGGAGGGGGCGGCGGCGCTCGGCGCCAGCGGCGGGCCGATCTCGCGCAACGCGGGCAGCTGCGTGCAATGCAGCTCCTGTCCGTACGGCTGCCGGATCGACGCCAAGCGCGGTATGCACGTGAGCTACCTGCCGCGCGCCGTCGCCGCCGGCGCCCGCCTGCGCACCGGCGCCGAGGTCCGTCGCCTGCTGGTCGAGAACGGCCGGGCGGCGGGGGTGCGCTGCGACGGCTACGCGGTTCGCGCCCGGCGGGCGACGATCGTCGCCGGCGGCGCCCTCGGCACGCCGGAGCTTCTGCTGCGTTCCGGGCTCGGCGGCGGGCAGGTCGGCCGCAACCTCCACATCCACCCCGCCTGCTGGATCGGCGCCCGCTATGAGGAGCAGGTGCGTGGCTGGGAGGGGGTGATGCAGAGCTACTACGTCGACCAGTGGGAGTCGCAGCGCATACTCCTCGAGGCGACGTTCACGCCGCTGCCCTTCGGCGGCGCCTGGCTGCTCGGCTCGGGTCGCGAGCACCAGGAATCGATCCTCGGCTTCGACCGGATCGGCTCGATCGGCGTCCACCTCTCCGACGAGTCGGCGGGCCGCATCCGGCTTGCCCGCGACGGCTCGCCGCGCGTCGGCTACGCGCTGACGAGCGAGGACGCCCGTCGCCTCGCCTTCGGCATCGCCCGCGCCGCGGAAGTCCACTTCGCCGCCGGCGCGGTCGAGGTCTACCCGAACATCGCCCGGGTCCCGGTCCTGCGACCGGGCCAGCTGCCCGAGTTCGAGGCGGCGACGTTCAGGCCCTCGGAGCTGCGGCTCGAGGCCTTCCACCCGATGGGCACGGCGCGGATCGCCGCCGACCCGCGCGAGGGGGTCTGCGCGAGCGACGGCTCCGTCAACGGGGTCGAGGGCCTCTACGTCGCCGACGCCTCGCTCTTCCCCACCTCGGTCGGCGTCAACCCGATGATGACGATCATTGCGTTTGCCAAGCAGGTGGCGGGCGGCTTACTTCGATAGCCGCTCGGCCTGGTCGTCGAACGTCAGGCCTTCCTCGCGCATCGCGCTCCAGCCGCCGTAGGCGATGCCGGCGGCGGCGACCAGGCCGAGGAAGACGCCGAGCTTCAGCGTCGTGTCGGCCGCGACGCCCGGGATGCCGAAGTCGGGCGGGAAGACGATCCGGTAGAGGATCAGCAGGAAGGCCAGCGCGCCCGCGGCGGCGACGAACGCGTTGAGCGAGATCGAGAGCTCGAGGTCGGCGTCGGTGAGGCGGACCAGGGCGACGCCGAGCGCGAGCACGATCGCCAGCATGAGGAAGGCCGGGATCGCGTCGAGCGCGTCCCAGGCGCTCGCGCCGCCGCCCCCGCCTTCGATGCTGCCGGAGAAGCCCGCCACCCCGGAGACCTCGGCGCCGAACCAGTCGAGGAACATCGCGACGAAGAGCAGGACCGCCGAGGCGGCCGAGATCCGCTCGCCGATGCTCAGCTTGTGCGCCCCCACGGACACGACCCTACACGCGCCCGCGGGCGGCGGCGAGCGTGTTGACGAGCAGCATCGCCCGCGTCATCGGACCGACCCCGCCGGGCACCGGCGTGATCGCCCCGGCGCGCTCGCTGACCGAGTCGAAGTCGACGTCGCCGACCAGCCGGCCGTCGACCTTGTTGGTGCCGACGTCGATCACCGTCGCCCCCTCGCGCACCATCTCGCCGCTCACCAGGCCGGGCCGGCCGGCGGCGGCGATCAGCACGTCGGCCTCGCGGCAGACGGCGCCGAGATCGCGGGTGCGCGAGTGGCAATGGGTGACCGTCGCGTCGGCGGCCAGCAGCAGCGCCGCCAGCGGCTTGCCGACGAGGATCGAGCGCCCGATCACGACGGCGCGGGCGCCTTCGAGCTCGACGTCGGCCTCGCGCAGCAGCTCCATCACGCCCGAGGGCGTGCAGGGCGCGAACGCGCCCGGCCTGTCCTGGGCGAGCAGCCCGGCGCTGAGCGGGGTCAGCCCGTCGACGTCCTTGGCCGGGTCGATCGCCGCGATCAGCGGGTCCTGGTCGAGGTGGTCGGGCAGCGGCAGCTGCAGGAGGATGCCGTGAACGCGAGCGTCGGCGTTGAGCGCGGCGATCAAGCCCGCCAGGTCCTCCTGGGAGACGTCGCCGCCGGGCTCGTGGTGGAAGGACTCGATCCCCACCTCGGCCGAGTCCTCGCGCTTCATCCGCACGTAGACGGCCGACGCCGGGTCGTCGCCGACGAGGATCGTCGCCAGCCCGGGCGGGGTCGCCAGCTCGGCGACCTCGGAGCGGACGCGCTCGCGCACCCGTGCGGCGACCGCCTTGCCGTCGATGACCCGGGCCGCCACGGCTACCGCCTGCGGATCGGGGCGTAGTCGGCCATCAGCTTGCGCTCCGAGCCGTCGCTGGAGAAGCGCACGACGACCACCCCGCCCGGCTCGACCGCGGTCACCACCCCGTCGCCGAAGCTGGCGTGGGCGACGTCGTCGCCGGTCTGCAGCTCGAGCGCCGCGCCGGGCTCGACCGGCGCCGCGGCGGAGGCCGCCGCGCTCCCCCACGAGCCCGCGGCGCCGACGGCGCTGGAGCCGCGCTCGACCAGCTCCTCGGGCAGCTCGTCGACGAAGCGCGACGGCAGGTTGTGCTCGGCACGCCCGAACAGCCGCCGCTCGCGGGTCCAGGTCATGTAGAGGCGGCGCCGGGCGCGGGTGATGCCGACGTAGCAGAGCCGCCGCTCCTCCTCCTCGCTTCCCTCTTCGAGCGCTTTCATGTGGGGGAAGGCGCCGTCCTCGCAGCCGACGATGAAGACGGTCTCGTACTCGAGGCCCTTCGCATTGTGCAGGGTCATCAGCGTGATCGCCGAGTCGTCGCGCAGATCGTCCTGCGCGGTGTAGAGGGAGATCTGCTGCAGGAACTCCTGCAGCGGCGCCACGTCGCCCTCGCCCTCGAGCTCGTGGTTGGCGTCGAACTCGCGGGCGACGCCGATCAGCTCCTCGAGGTTCTCGGCCCTCCCCTCGGCCTCGACCGTGCGCTCGGCGGCAAGCGCTTCGAGGTAGCCGGTCTCGCGCAGCAGCGCCTCCAGCAGCTCGGCCACCGGCGCCTCCTCGGCCCGGGCCTTGAGGCCGTCCATCGTCTCGTAGAAGCGGTCGACCGCCTTGATCGCGGCCGCGCCGAGGCCCGGGACCTCCTCCGCCCTTGCGGCGATCTCCCAGATCGGCAGCCCCGTGGTGTTCGCGTGCGCGGCGAGCCGGCCCTGGCTGGTGTCGCCGATCCCGCGGCGCGGCGAGTTGACGATCCGCGCGAAGGAGACCTGATCGGCCGGATTGGCGAGCAGGCTGAGGTAGGCGATCGCGTCCTTGATCTCGGCCCGCTCGTAGAACTTGGTGCCGCCGATCACCTGGTAGGGAAGCTCGAAGCGGACCAGCGTGTCCTCGAGCACCCGGCTCATCGCGTTGGTCCGGTAGAAGACCGCGACGTCCTCGCGCTTCAAACCCTCGTCCTCGCCGAGGCGCTCGATCTCTCCCGCCACCCAGCGCGCCTCCTCGTGCTCGTCGGAGAGCTCGCGCAGCTGCAGCGGCTCCCCACCGGCCAGCTCCGTCCAGAGCCGCTTCGACCGCCGCTCGCGATTGTTCTCCACCACGGCGTTGGCCGCCGAGAGGATCGTCTGCGTCGAGCGGTAGTTCTGCTCGAGCTTGACCACCTCGGCTTCCGGGAAGTCGCGCTCGAAATCGAGGATGTTGCGGATGTCGGCGTGGCGGAAGCCGTAGATCGACTGGTCCTCGTCGCCGACGACCATCAGGTTGCCGTGCTCGGAGGTGAGCAGCTGCAGCAGCCGGTACTGGGCGTGGTTGGTGTCCTGGTACTCGTCGACGAGCACGTGGCGAAAGGTGCGGCGCCAGCGCTCGCGCGCCTCCTCGAACAGCTCCAGGCCGTTGACCGTGCGCACCAGCAGGTCGTCGAAGTCCATCGCGTTGGCCTCGAGCATGCGCTTCTCGTAGACGTGGAAGACACCCGCCGCCGTTTCCTCGAAGACGCCGCCGGCCGCCTGCGAGTAGGCGTCGGCGTCGACCAGCTGGTTCTTCGCGCCGGAGATCTGCGCCCGGATCGCCCGCGGCGGATAGCGCTTGGGGTCGACGTGCAGCTCCTCCATGCAGCGTTTGAGCATCCGCAGCGAGTCCGACTCGTCGTAGATCGTGAAGCCGCGCGAGTAGCCGAGCCGCTCGGCGTCGGCGCGCAGCATCCGCGCGCAGGCCGAGTGGAAGGTCGTCACCCACATCGCCCGCGCCGACCGTCCGACCAGCGACTCGACCCGCTCGCGCATCTCGTTCGCCGCCTTGTTGGTGAAGGTGATCGCGAGGATCTCCCCCGGCCGCGCCTGCCCGGTGGCCAGCAGGTAGGCGATCCGGTGGGTGAGCACACGGGTCTTGCCCGAGCCGGCGCCGGCGAGCACGAGCAGCGGCCCCTCGCCGTGGCGCACGGCCGCGCGCTGCGGGTCGTTGAGCCCCGCGAGCAGGCGCTCGGCGCGGTCGGCGCCCGGTTCGGTCGGCGCGCCGGAGCCGGTCGCGGCGCTCTCGGGCTCGGTCTGCAGCATCGCCTCCGAGAATAGAGACGGGCGCGGCCGCCTCAGCCGCCCGCCGAGGAGCGGCCGGTGCGCGGGCGCAGCTGCTCGCCGTTGCCGTCCGGAGCCTCGCCGCCGTCGAGCTCGGCCAGGCGCTCCTCCAGCCGCGCGATCCGCTCGGCGAGCGTCTTGATCGCGTCGGCGATCGGGTCCGGCAGGTGGATCCAGTCGGCGTCGGGCCCCTCGGGGCGCCTGCCTTCGACCCTGACCGGATGGCCGGGGTTGCCGACCACGGTCGCGCAGGGCGGCACGTCCTCGACGACGACCGTGTTGGCGCCGATCTTGGCGCCGTCGGCGACGGCGATCGGGCCGAGCAGCTTGGCGCCGGAGCCGACGGTGACGTTGTCGCCCAGGGTCGGGTGCCGCTTGCCGGGCTGGAAGCCGGTGCCGCCAAGCGTCACCCCCTGGTACAGGGTCACCCGCCGGCCGATCTCCGCCGTCTCGCCGATCACCACGCCCGATCCGTGGTCGATGAAGAACTCCGGCCCGATCTTCGCCGCCGGATGGATCTCGACCCCCGTTATGGCGCGGCTCAGGTAGGCGATCGCCCGCGGCGCCAGCGGCACCCCGGCCTCGCGCAGGGCGTGGGCGACGCGGTGGGCCAGCAACGCCTGCACGCCCGCCCAGCCGGTGAGGATCTCGAACGAGGAGACCCCCTGCGCCGCCGGGTCGCGATCGCGCGCGGCTGCCACGTCGGCGCGAATCTCTCTTGCGATGCGCCTGATCACGGTGCGAAGAAGGGTAGGGACATGTAGCGCTCGCCCGAATCGCAGACGACGGTGACGACCCGCTTGCCCTCCATCTCCGGGCGCGCCGCGACCTCAAGCGCCGCCTTGACGTTGGCGCCGGCGGAGATCCCGGCCAGCAGGCCCTCGCGTTTCGCGGCGAGGCGCGCCGTCTCCAGCGCGTCCTCGTCGGAGACGGCGATCGTCTCGTCGATCACCGAGCGGTCGAGGACCGCGGGAACGAATCCGGCGCCGATCCCCTGGATCTTGTGCGGGCCGGGGGCGCCGCCCGAGAGCACCGGCGAGGCGGCGGGCTCGACGGCGACGACCAGCGTCTCCGGGCTGCACTCGCGGAACATCCCGCCGACCCCGGTGATCGTGCCGCCGGTGCCGACCCCGGCGACGAAGGCGCCGACCTCGCCGTCGGTGTCGCGCCAGATCTCCTCCGCCGTCGTCTTCCGGTGCGCCGCCGGATTCGCCGGGTTGGAGAACTGCTGCGGCATGAAGGCGCGCCGCTGCTCGCGGATCTCCTCCGCCAGCTCGACCGCCTCGCTCATCCCACCCAGCGACGGCGTCTCGCGCACCTCGGCGCCGTAGGCGCGCAGCAGCTTCGCCCGCTCGCGGCTCATCCCCTCGGGCAGGGTCAGGATCAACTCGTAGCCGCGCGCCGCGCAGACCATCGCCAGCGCGATCCCGGTGTTGCCGCTGGTCGGCTCGACGATCACCGACTTGCCGGGCTCGATCAGCCCTTCGTGCTCGGCCGCATCGATCATCGCCACCCCGATCCGGTCCTTCACCGACCCCCCGGGACTGAAGTACTCCAGCTTCGCGCAGACTTCCCCCGGCAGCCCCTCCCCCAGCCGCCGCAGCGCCACCATCGGCGTCCCGCCGACGACCCCCGATGCCTCAGCCCCGATTCTCATCAGATGAAGTACATCCCCGAGCCGGCCTCCTCGGCCTCGCGCCTCGCGACTTCGGCGATCGTGGTCTGGCCGAAGACCTTGCGCAGGGCGGTGACGCCGTCGGCCCAGATGCCGCCCGCCTCGTCGGCCTCCTGGCCGACCTTGCCGTCGAGCGTCTGCACGACCTCGAGCACGCTGATCTCGTCGGCCGGACGGGAGAGCGTGTAACCGCCTCTCATGCCGCGGTGGCTGGTCAGCAGGCCGGCCCGGCGC
Source organism: Solirubrobacterales bacterium (assembly GCA_035698885.1). Lineage (GTDB taxonomy): Bacteria > Actinomycetota > Thermoleophilia > Solirubrobacterales > 70-9 > VRUE01. The sequence continues at coordinate 24,338 of DASSBJ010000039.1, read as the reverse complement.
AGGGTCGAGAAGAGCTGCTCGAGGAACTGCTCGGGGATGCCGCGCCGCTCCGCCAGCTCCTTGATCGGCACCGGTCGCTCGCCCGAGCGGGCCAGCTCCGCCATCGCGACGACGGCGTAGCGCGACTTCGAGGTGATTGAGATCACGGGTCCTTTCTACCGCACAGGCGGGTATAGGATCGGATGGTTCCCCCGAGCGAGCGCCCACACTGCCTTGTGATCGACGCCCACCCGCTGGTCCGGCTCGGCGTGCGCGAGGCACTGGCCGGGGACTTCGAGATCCACGAGAGCGAAAGCCGCGACGAGGCCCTCGGCCTTGTTCGCGACGTCGGCAGCATCGACGTGGCGATCGTCGACCTGCGCCGCGGCGTCGTCGAAGGCGATGCCGAATCGCTCTACGGCGAGCAGGCGATCCGCGCCCTGCGCAGGACTGCCCCGGCGATGGGAATCGTCGCCCACGGCGAGCGGCCGGAGCGACACCTCGCAAGCGCCGCGCTGCAGGCCGGCGCGAGCGCCTACGTCGCCCGCACGGCGAGCGCCGAGGAAATGGCGAAGGCCGCCCGAGCGGCGCTCGACCAGAGCCGCTTCGTCGATCCCGCGGTGCCGCCGAGCGGCAGCCACGGCAAGCTGACCCGGCGCCAGCGGGAGATCCTGCAACTGCTCTCCGACGGCGGCTCGACCACAGCCGCGGCGCGCGAGCTCGGCCTCAGCGAGGAAACGGTGAAGACCCACACGAAGAACATGCTGGCCCGGCTGGGGGCGAAAAACCGCACCCATGCCGTGGCCATCGCCCTCAGAGAGTGCCTGATCGACTGAGGCTCAGATCCAGCCGCGATCGCGCGCGGTGAGCACGGCCTGTGCGCGGTCGACCGCCCCGATCTTGCCGTAGACGTTGTGCAGGTGGGTGCGGATCGTCGAGACCGAGAGCTGCATCTCGCCGGCGATCTGCTTGTACACCATGCCCTCCGAGAGATGGCGTAGGACGTCCAGCTCGCGACCGGAGAGCGGGCAGGGCTCGCTGACCCGGGAGTCGAGCTCACGCGGGTAGGGAAGTTCGTAAAGCAGCTCGCGCAGGCCGTCCGGGCTGAGGCCGCAGCGCTTCGCGGTCCTCCGCAGGCGCTCCGCGTTGACCGCCTCGCCCTGCGCGTAATGGGCGACCATGTCGGCCGTGGCGACGATCGCCGCGAGCCCTTCCGCGTCCTCGGCGTGGTGGCGCTCGATCGCCACGGCGATCCGCTGGGGCACGTTCCAGCGTCGCGCCAGCACGCCGCCGACCAGGGCATGGTCGATCCCGAGCTGGTCCCGTTCTTCGCGGATCCGCTGCTCGGGGGTGCGGCCCGCGGCGTCGAAGTAGGTGCGGCGGCCCGGGTGAAGCTTGGAGATGACGAGGCGGCCGATGTCGTGCAGCAGCGCCGCGACGATCAGCTCGTCGCGTTCGGCCCAGCCGATCTCGCGGCCGATCCGAGTCGCCGCCTGCTGCGTCGCCAGCGCGTGCACGCGGAACTGCTCCGGGCGCAGCTCCCAGCCGCCGTTGGGCTCGAAGAAGTCGAAGACGGGCGCGGTGCCGGCAATCGCCAGCACTCCCGAGGGCTTGAGCACGTCGACCGCCGCGGGCACACCGCCGATCCCGCCGGAGACGCTGGAGCGGTTGGCGAAGCGGAGGACGGCGATCGTCAGCGCCACGTCCGCCTCGACGGCGTCGACCAGCTCGCCGACCCGCGCCGTCTCGGCGGTGGCCGCCCGCATGACGCGGGCGCGTGACTCGATCAGCGCCGGAAATTTCTCCACCGCCTCGAAGGCGGAGGCGAGCCGCGCGCCAGGCGCGGCGGTATTCCCCCCCTGCGCGACGTCGGCCTTGCCGGCTTTCCCGTTGGTCTGTGCGCTCGCTGCCATCAGTAGCTCGTTCCGCTTCCGTCATCGGCAGCGGAGGACGCACGGTTTAGCCCTCGCCTCCCAATTACTGAGTACGGTTATGCGCCGAGGCGCACGAGCGCGTCATCGATGCGCCTCAACGACGCCTCGCGTCCGAGCGCCGCCAGCGATTCGAAGATGCCCGGCGAGACCGTTCCGCCGCTGATCGCCACGCGGATCGGCTGGTAGACCTTCCCGGGCTTCAGGCCGAGCCGCCCCGGCAGCGGCGCCAGCGCCGCCTCGACCGCCGCGGCGTCGAACTCGTCGGCGGCGGCGGCGAGCGCCTCGCGGGCGGCGGCGAGCGCTCCCGGCGCCTCCTCCTTCATCGTCTTGCGCCAGGCCTTCTCGTCGGTCTCGGGCTCTTCGAAGAGGAAGCGGATCAGCGGCCAGACCTCGGCCAGAGTCTGCGCTTTCTCCTGCACGATCTCGCAGGCCGTGCGCAGCTTTCCGTCCTCCTCGCGCCCGAGATGCCGGGCTACGACGCGCACGTACTCCTCGAGCGGCAGCTCGCGCATGTAGCGGCCGTTGACCCAGCGCAGCTTCTTCTCGTCGAAGATCGCCGCCGCCCTGCCGACGTCGGCGACGCGGAAGCGCTCGATCAGCTCATCGGTCGGGATCAGCGTCGCGTCGTCGTCGGCCCCCCAACCGAGCAGCGCCAGGTAGTTGCGCACCGCCGCCGGCAGGTAGCCCGCTGCGCGCAGCTCCTGCACCGAGGCGGCGCCGTGGCGCTTGGAGAGCTTGCGGCCGTCCGGGCCGTGCAGCAGCGGCAGGTGGGCATAGCGCGGCGCCTCGAACCCGAGCGCCGCGAGCACGAGCAACTGCTTCGGCGTGTTGGAGAGATGGTCGTCGCCGCGCACCACATCGGTGATTCCCATCTCCGCGTCGTCGACGGCGACGGCGAAGTTGTAGAGAACCGAGCCGTCGCCGCGGGCGATCACGAAATCGTCGTAGCTGCGATTTGGGAAGCGGACCGGGCCGCGGATCAGGTCCTCGACGACGGTCTCGCCCTCGTCGGGCACCCGCAGCCGCACGGCGGCGTCCTCGTCCTCGCAGGGGTCGCCGCGGTAGCCGCGGTCGGCGCCGTGCGTGGCCTTCCAGGCCTCGACCTCCTTCGCCGTCGCGTGGTCGCGATAGGCGGCGCCGCTCGCCAGCAGCCGCCGCAGCGCCTGCTCGTGGCGCTCCGCCCGCGCCGCCTGCGAGAGCGGCCCCTCGTCCCAGTCGAGCTCCAGCCAGCGCAGCGCGTCGAGGATCTGCTCGACGTTCTGCTCGGTCGAGCGCTCGCGGTCGGTGTCCTCGATCCGCAGGATCAGCGAGCCGCCCTCGCGCCGCGCCGCGAGCCAGTTGTAGAGTGCCGTCCTCGCGCCGCCGATGTGCAACGCGCCGGTCGGCGACGGGGCGAACCTCAAGCGGATGGCGGACTCTTCGGACAAGATGTTGATCGGGGCGCACGTCTCGACGGCCGGCGGCCTGGCGAAAGCTATCGGGCGCGGCAGCGAACGCGGCTGCGAGTCGATCCAGATCTTCAACCAGAGCCCGCGCATGTGGCGGCCGACCGGTTACGGCGAGGACGACTTCGCGGAGTTTCGCGAGGCGATGGACGACTCGCCGGTCGAAGCGGTGGTGATCCACGCCGTCTACCTGATCAACTGCGCCTCGAAGGACAAAGAGCTGCGCAAGAAGTCGCTCGCCTCGCTCACCCACGCGCTTCGCACCGGCGACGGGATCGGCGCCGCCGGCGTCGTCCTCCACCCCGGCGCGCAGAAAGGCGAGCCGCACGGCCCGTCGATGAAGCGGGCCGCCAAAGTCATCGCGGCGGCGCTGAAGGACAGCGAGCGCTGTCCGCTGCTGCTCGAGCAGACCGCCGGCCACAAAGGCCTGCTCGGCCGCGACTTCGACGAGACCGCCGAGCTGATCGAGCTGGCGGGCGCAGGCAAGCGCCTCGGCCTCTGCCTCGACTCCTGCCACCTGTTCGTCCAGGGCTACGACGTCACCGACGAGCAGAAGCTGGCCGCGGTGGTCGACGAAGCCGACGAGAAGGTCGGCCTCGACCGCCTGCGCTGCCTGCACGTCAACGACGCCGCCGCGCCGCTCGGCTCCTGCCGCGACCGCCACGCCAACGTCGGCAAGGGCGAGATGGGCAAAGCCGGCCTGCGAGCCTTCCTCTCCGAGCCGAGGTTCGACGGCCTGCCGGCGACCCTGGAGACCCCGGGGCCGGAGAAGAAGGGCCCGGACAAGAGGGAAGTCACGGCGGCGAAGCGCCTGCGGCGCGAAGGGCTCGAGCGTCGCCGGCGATAGGCCCGCCGGGATGGGCTATCTGATCTGGACGCCCGAGATCGCGCGGCTGATCACCAGGCGCTGGATCTCGGAGGTGCCCTCGAAGATCGTGTAGATCTTGGCGTCGCGGTGCATCCGCTCGACCGGGAACTCGCGGGTGTAGCCGTTCCCGCCGAGAATCTGGATCGCGCGCTCGGTCGCCCAGACGGCGACCTCGCCCGCCTTCAGCTTCGACATCGAGCCCTCGGCGTTCTCGAACTTGTGGCCGTTGCGCCCCATCCAGGCGGCGCGCCAGACGAGCAGCCGCGCGGCGTCGATCTCCATCTTCATGTCGGCCAGGGCGAAGGCGATCGCCTGGTTCTCGACGATCGCCCTGCCGAACTGCTGCCGCTCCTTGGCGTACTCGAGCGCGTACTCGTAGGCCGCGCGGGCGATCCCGATCGCCTGTGCGCCGACGGTCGGCCGGCTCGCCTCGAAGGTCTGCATCGCCGCCTGCGATTTGGCGCTCTTGCCCTCGCGTACGCGGGCCAGCCGCTCGTCGAGCTTCTCCTTGCCGCCGAGCAGGCAGGAGCCCGGGACGCGGCAGTCGTCGAGGTGGACGTCGGCGGTGTGCGAGGCGCGCAGGCCGTGCTTCTTCACCTTGGCGCCCTGCTCGCAGCCGGGCGTGCCCGGCGGGATGACGAAGGCGGCGTGGCCGCGCGAGCGCAGCTCGCGGTCGACCGAGGCGATCACGACGTGCACGTCGGCGATCCCGCCGTTGGTGGCCCAGGCCTTCTGGCCGTTCAGCACCCATTCGTCCTTCGCCTCGTCGTACTTGGCGGTGGTGCGGATCGCCGAGACGTCGGAGCCGGCGTCGGGCTCCGAGGAGCAGAACGCGGCGACCTTGGGATCCTCCGGCGTGCCGAAGCACTGCGGGATCCACTCGCCCATCTGCTCGGGGGTTCCCTGCCCGAAGATCGCGGCGACGGCCAGCGAGGTGCCCATGATCGCCATGCCGATTCCACCGTCGCCCCAGAAGAGCTCCTCGTTGGCGATCGGCAGCGTCAGGCCCGTCTCGTCGGCCCAGAACTGGCCGAGCGCTTCGAAGCTGTAGAGGCCGATCTTGGCCGCCTCCTGGATCACCGGCCAGGGCGTCTCCTCGCGCTCGTCCCATTCGGCCGCCGCCGGGCGGACGACGCCCTCGGCGAAGCCGTGCACCCAGTCGCGGATGTCCTGCTGATCCTGGTTCAGCTCGAGCGTGAACCTGGGACCCTCGGCCCCGGCCCCGTCCTGCGCCGCCTCCGCCACCCGCTGCTCTGCCTCTGCCGCCGCCGAAGAATCGCTCATAACCGAAGCCTACACCGAATAGTGTCGGGATCAGAGGCCGGACGACTCGGAGGCGATGTCGCGCAGATCGAAGGCCCGCAGACCCTCCGGGCCGCCGTCGGTGCAGTCGAAGAAGCGCCGGTTGACGCAGTCGTACTCCGGGCCCTCGCCGCTGTAGGCCCGCTCGACCGAGAACGGGCAGTGGGGCAGCGCCCCGCCGGTCATCTTGACGCCGCCGAAGCCGCCCGGCTGCAGCACCGCGTCGAGCTCGACCCGGGCGCCGAACACACCCTGCATGCAGCCGACGTACTGCACGCCGCTGAGCCCGTCGACGACGCTGTAGAGGTAGCGGCAGCCGATCTCGACACAGCCGCGCGGCTCGACCATCCTGTCGCAGAAGGAGCGGCACTGGCGGCACTCGCCGGTCTTCTGGCGGGTAGCTGGCATGGACAGAGTCTAGGCAGCGAGCGCGTCCGCGCCCAGGGCGTCGATCCCGGCGATGTGCCCGAGTTCGGCCCGCAGGCTGGAGGCGCGCACCCGGATCTTCCGGGGGCGCAGCTCGCGGGGCGGCCCGCTGCCGTTGACGACCAGCGAGACCGCGGCGTCGCCCTTGTGGTGGTCGAACAGCGACCTGAGCTCGTCGATCACGTTGTCCGGGTCGGCGAACTTCGTCGCGTCGACGGCGAGGCGCAGCGGCTCGACCGGCCTGGCAGCCGCGGCGCTGGCGCGGGCGATCTCCTCGCCGTCGGGCTCGAAGCGCTCGGCATGCTGCACGACGAGCTTCGTCTCGCCGCGCTCCTTGTGGTCGATCCGGCCCCGGACGACGACCACCGCGTCGCCCTCGATCGCCGCGGCGCTCTCCGCCTCGTCCGCCTTGAAGACCAGCATCTCGACCTGGCCCTCGACGTCGTCGAGCGTCGCGAACATCATCTGGCTGCCGCTCTTGGTGCGGATCTTCTTGCTCTCGGCGACGATCCCGCCGACCGTGACCCAGGCGCCGTCGGGCTTGCTCGCCAGCTCCGCCAGGCCGCAGTCGACCCGCGCGCGCAGCGCGTCGCGCACCTCGGTCAGCGGATGCGAGGACAGGTAGGTGCCGAGCGTCTCCTTCTCGATCGCCAGCAGCTCGCGGCGCTCGAACTCGGCGCTCGAGATCGGCGGCCGGTGCTGGGAGCTCGCCGCGCCGTCCGTGCCCCCGCTGCCGGCGCCGCCGCCGAAGTCGAAGATCGAGCCCTGGCCGAGCTGCGCGTCCTCCTGCGCTTTCTGCCCCGCCGACTGCGCCGCCGGCAGCGCCTCGAGCATCCCCTTGCGGGTCGCGCCGGTCGAGTCGAGCGCGCCGCACTTGACCAGGCATTCGATCGCCCGTTTGTTGACCGCCCGCGAGTCGACCCGCTCGCAGAAGTCCCAGATCGAGGCGATCGGCTTTTCCTCGCGCGCCCGCAGGATCGCCTCGACCGCGCTGTGGCCGACGTTCTTCACCGCGTCGAGGCCGAAGCGGATCGCCTTCTCGCTGACCACGAAGCTGTGGTCGGAGGAGTTGACGTCGGGGGGCAGCACGTCGATCCCCATCTCGGCGCAGCGGTTGACGAAGAACGGCACCTTGTCTTTGGTGTTCATCACCGAGGAGATCACCGCCGCCATGTACTCGGCCGGGTAGTTGGCCTTGAGGTAGGCGGTGCGGTAGGAGATCAGCCCGTAGCAGGCGGCGTGGGACTTGTTGAACGAGTAGTCGGCGGCCGCTTCGTTCAGCTTCCAGAGGTCCCTGGCGACGTTCGGCGCGGTGCCCGATTCCTCCAGGCCCTGCATGAACTTGTCCTTCATCGTCGCCATCAGGTCGCGCTTCTTCTTGCCGATCGCCTTGCGCAGGTCGTCCGCCTCGGCGCCCGAGAAGCCGGCCATCGAGCGGGAGATCTCCATCAGCTGCTCTTGGTAGATGACGCAGCCATGCGTCTCCTCGGTGATCGCGCGCAGGCGCGGATCGGGGTAGCGCACGCTGGAGGGGTCCTTCTTGCCCTTCGCGTAGGCGGGGATGTAGGCCATCGCGCCGGGCCGGTAGAGCGCTCCCAGGGCGACGATGTCGGCGAACTCGGTGGGCCCGACCCTGCGCAGCGCGTCGCGCATCCCCTCGGACTCGAACTGGAAGACGCCGGTCGAGTCGCCGCGCGCGAGCATCTCGTAGGTCTTCGCGTCGTCGAGCGGGATCCGCTCCATGTCGAGCCGCTCGCCGCGCGAGCGCTCGATGATCTCGATCGCGTCCTCGATCACGTCGAGGTTGCGCAGGCCGAGGAAGTCCATCTTCAGCAGGCCGATCTCCTCGATCGGGCCCATCGAGTACTGGGTGACGATCTTGTACTGCTTCTCGCCCTTCTCGGCGGTGTTGCGGTCCTCCGCCAGCTGCAGGGGCACGACCTCGTGCAGCGGCCGGTCGGCGATCACCACCGCCGCGGCGTGGATCGAGTTGTTGCGGATGATCCCCTCGAGGCCCATCGCGACGTCGACGATCCGCCTGGCGTCGGGCTCGGCGTCATAGGTCTTCTTCAGCTCCTGCCCCGGCTGCAGGCATTCCTCGAAGGACGGACTGCGGCCCATGATCGGCTCCGGGATCTGCTTGGCGAGCCGGTCGCCGCTGCCGTAGTCGAAGCCGAGCACGCGGGCCGCGTCGCGAGTAGCCGCGCGCGGCGCCATCTTGCCGAAGGTGATGATCTGGGCGACCGACTCGCGACCGTACTTGTCGCCGACGTAGCGGATCATCCGCTCGCGGCCGCGCACCTAGAAGTCGATGTCGATGTCCGGCATCGACTTGCGCCCCGGGTTGAGGAAGCGCTCGAAGATCAGGCCCTCGGCCAGCGGGTCGAGGTCGGTGATCCGCAGAACGTAGGAGACGATCGAGCCGGCCGCCGAGCCGCGCCCGGGCCCGACGGCGACGCCGTTCTCCTTCGCGTAGCGGACGAAGTCCCAGACGATCAGGAAGTAGGAGGAGAAGCCCATCTCCTCGATCACCCCGAGCTCGAACTCCATCCGCTCGACCGCCTCGGCCGGCGGCGGCTCGCCGTAGCGCGCCCGCAGCCCCTCGGCCGCGAGCCGCCGCAGCATCTCCTCCGGCTCGGAGCCGTCCTCGGTCGGGTAGCGGGGCAGCAGCAGCTTGCCCAGCTCGATGTCGAGCTCGCAGCGCTCGGCGATCTCCAGCGTGGTCGGGATCGCCTCCGGCCACTCGGCGAAGGAGGAGCTCATCTCGTCGTTGCTCTTGAGGTAGAACTCGTTGGTGTCGAAGCTCATCTTCGGCGCCTCGAGGGTCGACTTGGTCTGCACGCAGAGCAGCGCCGCGTGGTTGTCGAAGTCCTCGCGCCGCAGGTAGTGGACGTCGGCGGTGCCGACCAGCGGCCGGTTCAGCTCGCGGGCGAAGCGGACGATCCCCCGGTTGGCCTTCTCCTGCTCCTCGATGCCGTTCTTCTGCAGCTCGAAGTACACCTGCTCGGGGCCGAAGGCCTGGATCAGGTCGTCGAGGTGGGCGCGCGCGTCGTCCTCGCGCTCTTCGACCAGGCGGCGGCAGAAGCGCGACTGCAGGCAGCCCGTGAGCACGATCACGCCCTCGGCGTGGGCGGCGAGCAGATCCATGTCGACGTTCGCCTTGCCGCGCGAGAAGCCCTGCAGGAAGCCGGCCGAGGTGAGCTTGACCAGGTTGGCGAAACCGGCGTCGCTCTCGGCCAGCAGGGTGATGTGGTTGCGCTCGTACTTCGGCTTCTCCTTGATCGCCGCGACGTCGTCGACCAGGTAGGCCTCGAGCCCGGCGATCGGCTTGATCCCCTGCTTCCTGCAGGCCTTGTAGAGGTCGACGGCGCCGTTCATCACGCCGTGGTCGGTCAGCCCCAGCGCCGGCTGTCCGAGCTCAGCCGCCCGCGCCGCCATGGCGTCGATCTTGCAGGCGCCGTCGAGCAGCGAGTACTCGCTGTGGGCGTGGAGGTGGACTGCCGCTGGTGCGCTCACGAGGTGCGGTCGATCATCGCAAGCGGAGCAGATGCCAACTCTCGCCGAAGGCGCGCCATTGCCGCAATCTCCGTGCCTAAATTCGCGCTAAAAGCCTGCGAAGCGAAGCCGCGGCCGGGCTAACATCGTTGCGATGCTTGCGAATTCGAACGGGGGCGACTCGGTCGGCGGGCGGGTGCTCGTGGTCGAGGACGACGAGGAGATCGCCGACGTGCTGCGACGCTCGCTGCGCAACGAGGGGTATGAGGTGCGGACGTCCGGCGACGGGGTCGAGGCGCTCGATCTGGCCGCCGGCTTCGTCCCCGACGTCGTCGTGCTCGACCTCGGGCTGCCGCGCATGGACGGGGTCGAGGTATGCCGGCGCCTGCGTGCCGACAGCGACGTGCCGATCCTGATGCTGACCGCGCGGGCCGAGACCGAGGACCGGGTCGGCGGCCTCGACAGCGGCGCCGACGACTACCTGGTCAAGCCGTTCGAGCGCAAGGAGCTGCTGGCCCGGATCCGGGCGCTGCTGCGGCGGCGGCCGCCGCGCGGCTCGGCCTCGCTGCAGGTCGGCGACCTGACGCTCAATCCCGACACCCGCGAGGTGAAGCGCGGCGCGCGCGAGATCGAGCTGACCAACCGCGAGTTCGAGCTGCTCGAGTACCTGATGCACAACGAGCGCCTCGTGGTCTCGCGCGAGCGGCTGCTCGACGAGGTCTGGGGCTATGACCCGATGGCGGCGACCAACACGATCGACGTCTTCATCTCCAACCTGCGCCGCAAGCTCGAGGATGGCGAGGAGTCGCGCCTGCTGCACACGAAACGCGGCGCGGGTTACGTGCTGAAGGCCTGATGCGCCGCCGCATCGCGCTCCGCCCCCGTGACTGGCCGGTGCGCTGGCGCCTGGCCGCCGTCTCGGCGGGGCTGACGCTGGCGATCCTGGTGCTCTTCGGCGTGATCGTCGGCAACCTCGTCGCACAGCGCGTGCGCGACGACTTCAACCGCGAGATGAAGGGCGCGGTCGCCAGCCTTGCTTCGCAGGTGCAGATCGTCGACACGATCACCAACACGCTGATCGTCCACGAGCCGGAACTCGCCTCCTTCGTCAGCCCCAACGAAGCCTCGGTGCGCATCTACGACTCACGTGGCCAGCAGCGCGACGCCAGCCCCAACGCCGCCGAGCTGGGCCCCCCGGCGCCCGGCGTGCACGACGTCGGCGAGATGCGCGTCGTCACTGTCGCCCTGCGCAGCCGTCAGACGGGTCGCATCGCCGGCTACGTGCAGTACGGCCGCGACGAGCAGCACGTCGACTCGACCGTCGGCCGGCTCTGGCTGCTGATCGCCGCCGGCGTGATCGGCGCGACCCTGCTCGCCAGCCTCGGCGGCGTGGCGATCGCCCGCCGCGCGATGCGCCCGATCTCCTCGCTCACCGCGACCGCGCGCCAGATCGCCGACACCGGGGACCCCTCCAGCCACATGCCCCAGCCGCCCGCCGACGACGAGGTCGGCGAGCTGGCACGGACGCTGGAGCAGATGCTGCGCTCGCTCGACGCCGCCCGCTCGGAGCGCGAATCCGTCCTGCGCCGGCAGCGTGAGTTCGTCGCCGACGCGTCGCACGAGCTGCGCACGCCGCTGACCAGCATCCTCGCCAACCTCGAACTGCTGCAGGACGCGCTTGACTCCCCCGCGCAGGAGGACGAGCGGGCGATGGTCGACTCGGCGCTGCGCTCCTCGGGCCGGATGAGCCGCCTGGTAGGCGACCTGCTGCTGCTCGCCCGTGCGGATGCCGGTCGGGTCGGCGCCCGCACCCGCTGCGACCTCGCCGAGGCGGCCCGCCAGGCCGCCGCCGAGCTCGCGCCGACTGTCGGCGAACGCGAGCTGCGGGTCCAGGGGGACCGCCCGCTGCCGGTCGACGGAAATCCCGACGAGCTGCACCGGATGACGCTCAACCTGCTCGACAACGCGGCCCGTCATACGCCGCCGGGCTCGACGATCGAGCTGCGCCTGCGCTCCGAAGGCCGCGACGCCGTGGTCGAGGTAGCCGACGACGGACCGGGGGTGCAGGAGGAGCTGCGCGGGCAGGTCTTCGAGCGCTTCGTGCGCGGCGCCGGCCCGGCCGACACTGCGGTTGCGGGCGGCAGCGGGCTCGGCCTGGCGATCGTCCGGGCGGTTGCCGTGTCGCACGGCGGCAGCGCCGAGGTCGGCGAATCGGACCTCGGCGGCGCCCTCTTCCGCGTCCGCCTGCCGCTGCGCAGGAGCGACTCTGAGAAAGAAATCAGACCGGCTTTAGACCGGCTTTAGCGCCGCGGCCTAGGTTTCGCTCTGGACGAGACACAAGGGCCCGCCGGTTCTCCCCAACGCGACCGGCGGGCCTTTTTCATACCTCGACGACGACCGGCAGGATCATCGGCCGGCTGCGCAGGCGGTCGTAGACCAGCTTGGCGATCGCGTCGTGCAGGTCTTCCTGGATCAGGTGCAGCTCGCGCGTTCCCGCCTCCGCCGCGTCCTCGAGCGAGTCCTCGGCGACGTCCTTCAACTCATCGACCAGCTCCTCCTCGCCCTCGGGCAGGGCGACGCCGCGCACGATCGCCTCCGGATCGGCGACGACGCTGCCGTCCTCGGCCGAGATCGTCGCGACGACGATGAAGATCCCGTCGGCGGAGATCTCGCGCCGGTCGCGCAGCGCGACGTCGTCGGGCTCGCCGACGTTCAGCCCGTCGACGTAGACGACCCCGGCGTGCACCTCCTTGCCGAAGCGCGCTCCGTCGGCGTCGACCTCCAGCGGCAGGCCGTTGCGGCCCTGGAAGACGTTCTCGGGCGCGATCCCGACCGCCTCGGCGAGGCCGGCATGCAGGCGCAGGCGCTGGAAGTCGCCGTGGACCGGCATCACGTAGCGCGGCTTGGTCAGGTTGAGCATCAGCTTCAACTCCTCCTGCCAGCCGTGGCCGGAGGCATGGATCGGCGCGTCCTTCGCGGTGACGACCGAGGCGCCGATCTCGTAGATGCGGTCGATCGTTTCGTTGACCGCCCGCTCGTTGCCCGGCACCGGCGTCGCCGAGAAGACGACCGTGTCGCCGGAGTGCAGCTCGACGTCGCGGTGATCGTTGTTCGCCATCCGTCGCAACGCCGAGAGCGGCTCGCCCTGGCTGCCGGTCGAGATCACGACCACCTTCTCGTCGGGGAAGTTCTCGATCTCGCGCGGCTGGATGAAGAGCCCGGAGGGCGCGTTGGCGATCCCCAGGTTGGAGGCGATGTTGAAGTTCTTGCGCATCGAGCGCCCGACCAGGGCGACCCGGCGGTCCAGCGCCACCGCGGCGTCGATCACCTGCTGCACACGGTGGATGTTGGAAGCGAACGAGGTGACGATGATGCGTCCGCGGCAGCCTTCGAACGTCTCCAGCAGCGCCGGGCCGACACTGGACTCCGACGGGGCGATCCCCGGGCGGTCGGCGTTGGTCGAGTCGCCGCAGAGCAGCAGCAGGCCCTCGCGGCCGAGCTCGGCGAGGCGCGAGATGTCGGCCGGGCGTCCGTCGACCGGCGTCTGATCGAACTTGTAGTCGCCGGTCATCAGCATCTTGCCCAGCTCGGTGCCGAGGATCACCCCGCGCATGTCGGGGATCGAGTGCGAGAGGTGGACCAGCTCGAGCTCGAACGGGCCGAGCTTCACCTTTTCGCCGGGCGGCAGCTCCTCCAGGGGCGCGTCCTTCAGCTTGTGCTCGTCGAGCTTCGATCGGACCATGCCGACGGTCAGCAGGCCGCCGTAGATCACCGGCGGCATGCCGATCTCGCGCAGCACGTAGGGCAGCGCGCCGACGTGGTCCTCGTGCCCGTGGGTGAGCACGATCGCCTCGATGTCCTCGGCTCGGTCGCGGAGGTAGGCGAAGTCGGGCAGCACGAGGTCGATCCCGAGCATCTCCGGGGTCGGGAACATCAGCCCGGTGTCGACGACGACGATCCGCCCGTCGTACTCGACCACGGTCATGTTCTTGCCGATCTCGCCGAGGCCGCCGAGCGGCAGGACTTTCAGCTTCGCCGCCATCGGCTAGGAGGCCACCCGGACGCCGACGGCGTCCAGCGCCTCGCGGATCACGGAGCGCTGCTCGGCGTCGACGGGAACCATCGGCAGGCGCATGGCCGCGGACGGGATCAGGCCGGCGATCTCAAGTGCCGCCTTGACCGGCATCGGGTTGGTGGTGACTGCGAGCGCGTCGTAGAGCGGTCGCAGGCCGGTGTCGATCCTCCGCGCCCGCTCCAGCTCCCCAGCCTGGGCCGCGTCCCACATCTCCCGCATCCGATCGCCGACCAGGTGAGAGGCGACGAGGATCCCGCCGGCAAGGCCGAGCTCCAGCGTCCTGAGGAAGATGTCGTCGTTGCCGGCCAGCACGTCGAGGCCGTCTATCGGGCCGATCTCCTCGTTGTTCGCCTGCTTGACCGCGACCACGCTGTCGATCTCGGCCAGCTCGACCAGGTCGGCGGGCGGCACGTCGACGACCACCCGCGAGGGGATGTTGTAGGCGATCAGGGGCAGCTCGGGAACGGCGGCGGCGATCGCCTCGAAGTGGGCCCGGATGCCGGCCTTGTTCGGCTTGTTGTAGTAGGGCGTGACGATCAGCGCCGCCTCCGCCCCGGCCTCGGCAGCGGCCCTGGTCAGCTCGATCGAGTGGCGGGTGTCGTTGGTGCCGGTGCCGCAGTAGACGTGGCCGCTGTCGCCGACCTCCTCGACGACCGCCCGCAGCAGGCCGATGTGCTCGGCGTCGTCGAGCGTCGCCGCCTCGCCGGTCGAGCCGGCGACCACGATCCCGTGCGAGCCGTGCTCGACCAGGTGCGCGGCGAGCCCGCGGGCCGCGCCCTCGTCTACCGCGCCCCCTTGCCCGAAGGGAGTCGCCATCGCCGTTATCACGCCGCGGATCTCGCTCATCAGGCCATGAACCTACAGCAGCTTCTCGAGCCCGACGGTGAAGCGATCCGGCAGCTCGGCGACGCGGCGGACGGCGAGCACGACGCCGGGCATGAAGGAGACCCGGTCGATCGAGTCGTGGCGCACCGACAGCGTCTGTCCCTCGCCGCCGAAGAGCACTTCCTGATGGGCGACGAGCCCCGGCAGGCGCACGGAGTGGATCGGCTCGTGCACGGCGCCGCCCGCCGCCTCGATCAGCTCCGCGGTGCGCTTCGCCGTGCCCGAGGGCGCGTCGAGCTTGCGGTCGTGGTGCAGCTCGACGATCTCGCACTCGGGCATGTGCCTGGCGATCGTCTGCGAGACCTCCATCAGGAGAACCGCCCCGATCGCGAAGTTGGGCGCGACGAAGCAGTTCGCCTCGGCTTCCTCGGCGACCCCGCGCAGCGCCTCGAGCTCGAAGCCGGTCGTGCCGAGGACGACGTGGACGCCGGCCCGCAGGCAGGCGGTAGCGTTCTCCAGCGCCGTTTCTGGGGTGCTGAAGTCGACGACGACGTCGACCCGGTCGAGGATCGCGCCGAGCTCGGTGTCGAGCGCCGGGTCGGCCTTCGCCGCCAGCTCCATCCCCTCCGCGGCCTCGACCGCGGCGCAGACCGTGCTGCCCATCCGTCCGGCCGCACCGGAGACGCCTACCTCGATCATGCGGCCGCCAGCGCCTCGCTGACCGGGGCGAGGGCTTTGCGGAAGCAGCCCTCGTCGCGGCCGACGCAGGCGGCGGAGAGCCGCTCGGGGCCGTAGAGCTCGCTCGCCAGCTCGCTCAGCTCCTCGACCGTGACCGCGTCGACCTTGGCCAGCATCGCGTCGAGGCTTTCGATCGGCAGCCCGAAGAGAGTCGCGCGCGAGATCCGCGACATCCGCGCCGCGGTCGACTCCGAGGAGAGCACGAGGCGGCCCTTGACGTTCTCCTTCGCCCGCGCCAGCTCCTCGCCGGAGACCGGTTCCGCCCGCAGGCGCTCGAGCTCGGCGCCGATCACCGAGCAGGCCTCGGCGACGTTGTCCTCGCGCGTGCCGACGTAGGTCGCGGCGAGGCCGGAGTCGGTGTACTGCTCGCTGTAGGAGCCGACCGAGTAGGCGAGGCCGCGCTTCTCGCGCACCTCGCGGAACAGCCGCGAGGAGGTCGAGCCGCCGAAGATCGAGTCGAGCACGGCGAGCGCGTAGCGGCGCTCGTCCTCGCGCACGATCCCCGGCGCGCCGAAGCAGATGTGGTACTGCTCGGTGTCCTTGGGGTAGAAGCGCAGCCGGGCGGCCTCGTCCGTCGCCACCGGCTCGGCGCCGTCCACGCCGCCGGGCGGCGAGACGAGCCGCTCGGCCAGGGCGACGATGCGCTCGTGCTCGAGATGGCCGGCGGCGCCGACGACGACGTGCGGGCCGGTGTAGCGGCCGGCCCGGTAGGCCTCGATGTCCGGCACCGGGATCGAGGCGATCACGCCGGCCTCGCCTAGCACGCGCCGGCCCAGCGGGTGCTCGCCGAAGACGGCGTCGGCGAGCACGTCGTGGACGCGGTCCTGGGGCTCGTCCTCGTACATCGCGATCTCCTCCAGCACGACCTCGCGCTCGGAGTCGATTTCGGGATAGGTGGGCGCCAGCAGCATCTCCGCCAGCAGGTCGAAGACCGCCTCGGTGTGCTCGTCGAGGAAGCGCGCGTGCAGGTGCGTCGTCTCCTTGCCGGTCGCGGCGTTGACCGAGGCCCCGAGCCCGTCGAAGATCTCGGAGATCTCGATCGCCGAATAGCGCGCCGTGCCCTTGAACAGCAGGTGCTCGAGGAAATGCGAGACGCCGGCCTGAGCCGGCGTCTCGTTGCGCGATCCCGTGCGAACCCAGAGCCCGAGCGCGACCGAGCGGACCGAGGGAACCTCCTCGGTCACGACCCGTACGCCCGAGCCGAGCTGCGTGAGCTGGGCCTCGCTCAAACCGCTACCGGCGCCGCTCGCGCTCGCGCCCGCGCCCGCCGCGTCGCTCGCCGCCCCGGTCGCCGCCGTTGCGGCGCGGGCCGCCGTCGCCGGAGCCGACCGAGGCCAGCTCCTCCGCCGACTTGCCCGCCACCGACGGGTCGTCGGAGAGGCGCAGGCCGATGCGGCCGCGCTCGCGGTCCACCTCGACCACGGTGACGTCGATCACGTCGCCGGAGCTGAGCACGTCGTCGACCGAGTCGACCCTCTCCCCCGGCTTCACGTTGGAGATGTGCAGCAGGCCGTCGGTGCCCTTGACCAGCTCGACGAAGGCGCCGAAGGTCGTCGTCTTGACGACCTTGGCCGCCGGGTAATGGTCGCCGACCTCCGCCTCCTTGGTCATCGACTCGATCCGCGACACGCACGCCTCGACCAGTTCGCCGGTCGGCGCGTAGATGCGGATCGTGCCGTCGTCCTCGACGTCGATCTCGGCTTCGAACTCCTCGCACAGGGCGCGGATCGTTTCGCCGCCTTTGCCGATCACGGCGCCGATCTTCTCCGGGTCGATCTTGATCGATTCGATCCGCGGCGCGTGCTGGGAGAGGATCTCGCGCGGCCCCTCGATCGCCTCGGCCATCTTGCCGAGGATGAACTGCCGGCCCTCGTTGGCCTGGGCGAGCGCGTCGCGCAGGATGTCGAAGGTCACGCCGGTGATCTTGATGTCCATCTGCAGGGCGGTGATCCCGTCCGCGGTGCCGGCGACCTTGAAGTCCATGTCGCCGAGGTGGTCCTCGACGCCGGCGATGTCGGTCAGGACGATGTAGTCCTCGCCCTCCTTGATTAGCCCCATCGCGACTCCGGCGACCGGCGCCGAGACCGGCACGCCCGCGGCCTGCAGGGCCATCGAGGAGGCGCAGACGGAGCCCATCGAGGAGGAGCCGTTGGACTCCAGCGTCTCCGAGACGACCCGGATGACGTAGGGGAAGCTCTCTTCGTCGGGGATCGACGGCGCCAGCGCCCGCTCGGCGAGCGCGCCGTGGCCGATGTCGCGGCGCTTCGGGCCGCGCATGAAGCCGGCCTCCCCGACCGAGAAGGGCGGGAAGTTGTAGTGGTGCCAGAAGCGTTTCGTGGTCTGCAGGCCGAGCGTGTCGAGCCGCATGTCCATCCGCGTCGTGCCGAGCGCCACGTTGGAGAGGATCTGCGTCTCGCCGCGGGTGAACAGCGCCGAGCCGTGCACGCGCGGGGAGATGTCGACCTCGGTCTCGATCGGCCGGATCTCGTCCTGGGCGCGGCCGTCGGGGCGCTTCTTGTCGACAGCGATCGCCTTGCGGATCGTGTCCTTCTCGATCGCGTCGAAGGCGGCGCCGACCTCGGACTTGCGGTCCGCGTCCGGCTCGCCGTCGGCGCCGGCCGGGGCGTACTGCTCGACCACGGCCTGCTTGACCGCGTCGATCGCCTCGTAGCGCTCGAGCTTGCCCTCGGTGGCGATCGCGTCGACCAGCGCCTGGCCGTGCGAGGAGCGGATCTCGGAGAGCAGGCCCTCGTCGATGCTCGGGGCCTCGACCTCGAGCTTCTCCTTGCCGGCCTTCTCGGCCAGCTCCTGCATCGCCGCGCAGAGCTTCTTGATCTCCGCGTGGGCGATGTCGAGCGCGTCGAGGATCTCGGCCTCGCTGACGCCGTTGGCGCCCGCCTCGACCATCAGGATCGCCTCGTCGGTGCCGGCGACGATCAGGTCGAGGTCCAGCTCCTCGAGCCGCTCCTCCGGCGGGTTGACGACGAAGTCGCCCTCGAGCTTGCCGATCCGCACCGCGCCGACGTGGGCGGCGACGGGAACGGGCGAGATCGCCAGCGCCGCGGAGGCGCCGTTCATCGCCAGGATGTCGTACGGGTGGACGTGGTCCACCGAAAGCGGGGTTGCGACGAGCTGAGTCTCGAAATGCCAGCCCTTGGGGAAGAGCGGGCGGATCGGCCGGTCGATCATCCGCGCGGTCAGCGTCGCCTTCTCGCCCGAGCGACCCTCGCGACGGAAGAAGGAGCCGGGGATCTTGCCCGCGGCGTACATCCGCTCCTCGACGTCGACGGTCAGCGGCAGGAAGTCGACGTCGCGCAGGTTGCCCATCGTCGCCGTGCAGAGGACCATCGTGTCGCCCGACTGGACGACGACCGCGCCGCTCGCCTGCCTGGCCAGTTTGCCCGTCTCGAAGGAGATCTGGTCTTCGCCGATCTCCGCCGACACGCGGCTCACGTCAAACATGCTCATTGAGTTGTACCTCCGGTCGCCCGGATGGCGACCCATTGCATTCAGAACTCTCGTTCTCTGTCCCGCGGGAGATTACAGGCCCGGCGGGCTAGCGTCGCAGGCCGAGCTCGGCGACCAGCGAGCGGTAGCGCTCGAGGTCGGTGCGCTCCAGATAGCGCAGCATCCGGCGGCGCTTGCCGACCAGCATCAGCAGGCCGCGGCGCGAGTGGTGGTCCTTGGCGTGCGTGCGCAGGTGCTCGGTCAGCTCGTTGATCCGCTCGGTGAGCAGGGCGACCTGCACCTCGGCCGAGCCGGTGTCGCCGTCGACGCGGCCGTACTTGCCGATCAGCTCGCTCTTCTTGTCCTTGGTCAGGCTCATTGCGCGCCGGTGAAGCTAGCACAGACCCGCTTCGCGTCCTCGACGTCGATCTTCATCTGGGCGACCAGCTCCTCGACCGAGGCGAAGCGGCGCTCGCCGCGCAGCCGCTCGAGGAAGGCGACCCGCAGGGTGCGCCCGTAGAGGTCCTCGTCGCGGTCGATCAGGTAGGTCTCGATCAACAGCCCGCGACCGCTGTCGAAGGTCGGCCGCACGCCGACGTTGATCGCCGCCGGGACCCCGTCGGCGAAGCCGGCGAAGACGCCGTGCCCCGGGTAGGCGAGCTCGTCGTCGGGGACGATGTTGGCGGTCGGGAAGCCGAGCTCGCGGCCGCGCTGGTCGCCCTCGACCACCGTGCCCTCGACCATGAACGGGGCGCCGAGGCAATGCCTGGCGCCCCGCATGTCCCCCGCCGCCACCAGGGCCCTGATCCTGGTCGAGGAGACGGTCTCGCCGTCGACCTCGACCAGCGGCACGACCCGGGTCGCGAACTCCTCGCGCGCGCTGAGCATCGCCGGGTCGCCCTTCGCCTTGGCGCCGAAGCGGAAGTTCTCGCCGACCGAGACCTTCGCGGCGGCCAGCGTCTCGATCAGCACGTGCTCGACGAACTCCTCGGCCGAGCGGGCGGCGAAGCCGCGATCGAAGGGAATGACGACCAGCTCGCGCACCCCCAGCCCCTCGATCACGTCGCGCTTCACCCCGAACGGCATCAGCAGCTTCGGCAGCGCCGCCGGGTGGATCACCGAGAGCGGGTGGGGGTCGAAGGTGAGCACCGTGTCGGCGTCGTCGATCACCGCCCGGTGGCCGCGGTGGACGCCGTCGAAGGTGCCGATCGCGACGTGGCGCGGCCGCGGCTCGGCGTCGGGCAGCCGGGTCACCTCGATGTTCGCCATCAGCGCATCGCCTCCGCCGCGGCCGGGATCAGCTCGCCGACCCGCTCGACCGAGACCTCCAAGCCCGCTTCCTCGACACGGAAGGGGCCGATCGCGGTGCGCCGCAACGCCGCGCAGTAGGCGTCGCCGAGGGTCTCGACCAGGGTGCGGACGTAGGTGCCGCTGGAGCACTCGATCTCGTAGCGCACGAGCTCGCCCTCGCGCCCGAGCAGCTCCGCGCGGTGGATCTCGACGTCGCGAGGCGGCGTCGTCACGGTCTCGCCGCGCCGCGCCTTGCGGTAGAGGCGCTCGCCGCCGACCCGCACGGCCGAGGTCATCGGCACGCGCTGGCGCACGGTGCCGGTCGGCAGCTCCAGCGACTCGGGCAGCCTGCGGGTCTCGGTCAGCTCGCCGTCGGGATCGCCGCTGCTCGAGCGCCAGCCGAGCCGCGCCGTCGCCAGGTAGGTCTTCGGCAGCCCGGTGAGGAAGCGCTGCAGGCGCGTCGCCTCGCCGAGCATGACCAGCAGCAGGCCGGTGGCAAAGGGGTCGAGGGTGCCGGCGTGGCCCGCCTTGCAGTCGCGCTCGCGGCGCAGCCGCCGGACCAGCTCGTGCGAGGTGATCCCCGCCGGCTTGTCGCAGAGCAGCACCGTCACAGCGGCCTAGCCGTCCAGCTGGGCGGAGACCTCGGCGCAGAGGAAGGAGACGAGCTGCTCGAGGTCGAGGTCGGTGGAGAAGCCGGCGGCCCGCTTGTGCCCGCCGCCGCCGTTCGCGCGGGCGATCGCCGAGACGTCGACCGCGCCGTCGCTGGAGCGCAGGCTGACCTTGCGCGCCGCCCGACCGCGGTCGCCGAGGTCGCGGATCAGCGCGGCGACGCGGGCGCCCTCGACCGAGCGCAGGTGGTCGATGATCCCCTCGGTCATCTCCTCGCCGGCGCCGCTCGCCTCGTAGTCGGCGGCGGTGATGTAGGCGAGCACGAGGCGGCCCTCGCAGTGGTGGCTGATCCCTTCCAGGGCGCGCGAGAGCAGGCGCAGCTTCTCCAGCGGCACGTGCTCGTACAGCCGCCTGTAGGTCTCGTCGACCTCGACCCCGGCTTCGATCAGGTCGGCGGCGATCCGGTGCGTGCGGGCATTGGTGCTCTCGTACATGAACTTGCCGGTGTCGGTGACCAGGCCGACGTAGAGCGCCGCGGCCATCCCGGGCGTGATCTCGGCCCCGAGCAGGATCGCCAGCTCGTAGACGATCTCCGCCGTGCAGGAGGCGTCGACCTCGACCAGGTTGAGGTCGCCGAAGAGCGTGTTGTCGTGGTGGTGGTCGATGTTGATCTTGAAGCGCTCCGGCGCGGTGAGGAACTCGACCGGCATGCGATCGATGTTGCCGCAGTCGAGGTAGATCACGGCCCGGTCGGCCATGTCGGCGGGTGCCTCGTGGAAGACCTCCTCGAGCGGCAGGAAGCGGTACTCGATCGGCAGCGGGAACTCCTTCGCGGCGAGGAACATCACCGAGTCCTTGCCCAGCTGGGTGAGCAGATGGTGCATGCCCAGCAGCGAGCCGAGCGCATCGCCGTCGGGCCCCTCGTGGGCGGTCAGCAGGAAGCGCTCGCGGCTGCGGATCTCGCCGGCGACGCGCTCGATCGCGGTCGTGCCGATGTCGGTGGTCTCGCTCATCGCTCCCCTTCGTCTTCGAGCAGTTGCGAGATTCTCATCCCCCGCTCGACGGTCGGGTCGTAGTGGAAGGTCAGCGTCGGCGTGCGCTTCATCCGCGTCTCCGCCGCGATCTTCGATTGCAGGACGCCGTGCGAGGAGCGCAGGCCCTCGAGCGCCGCCTCGCGGGCGTCCTCGTCGCCGAGCACGCTCACGTGCACCTTGGCGCTGCGCAGGTCTGGGCTGGTCTCGACCGAGGTCACGGTGACAAAGCCGATGCGAGGATCGCTGAGCTCGGCGGCGATCGCCGAGCCGATCACCTCGCGAAGCACCTCGTTGATGCGGCGCATGCGAGGAGCGGTCATCCTACTCCAGCGTCTGCTCGACCTGTTTCGTCTCGAAGAACTCGAGCAGGTCGCCCTCCTTGACGTCGGCGTACCCCTCGAGCACGACGCCGCACTCCTGGCCCTCCTCGACCTCCTGCACGTTGTCTTTGAAGCGCCGCAGGGAGCCGAGCCTGCCGTTCCAGATGACGGTGCCCTCGCGGACCAGCCGCACGCTGGCATCGCGGGTGGCCTTGCCCTCGTTGACCACGCAACCGGCGATGCGGCCGACTTTCGAGGCCTTGAAGGTCTGTTTGACCTCTGCCTCGCCGAGCGTCTGCTCGACCTCGACCGCCTCCAGCATGCCCTCCATCGCGTTGCGCAGGTCTTCGGTGATCTTGTAGATGACCGAGTAGGTGCGGACATCGACGCCCTCGCGCTCGGCTGCCTTGCGCGCGTCGGCCAGCGGCCGCACGTTGAAGCCGATCACGATCGCCTCCGAGGCGGAGGCGAGCATCACATCGGACTCGTTGATGCCACCGGTCTGCGAGTGGATGATGTTGATCCCGACCTGTTCCTGCGGGACCTTGGCGATCTCGTCCTGGAGCGCCTCGAGCGAGCCGGCGACGTCGGCCTTGAGCACGATGTTGAGCTCCTTGATCTCGCCCTGCTGGGCACGCGAGAAGACCTCCTCGAGGCTGACCTTGCGTGCCTGCCGGCGCGCCAGCGCCTCGGTCTTGAGGCGGTTGCCGCGCTCCTGCGCGAGCTGGCGGGCGCGGCGGTCGTTCTCCACCGCGCGCACGTGCTCGCCGGCCTCGCAGACCCCGTCGAAGCCCAGGACCTCGACCGGCATCCCGGGAGCGGCCCGCTCGACGCGGGCGCCGGTGAAGTCCTGCATCGCCCGCACCCTGCCCCACTGCGGCCCGGCGACGAGCGCGTCGCCGACGGCGAGCGTGCCGCGCTGGACGAGGATCGTCACCACGGGGCCGCGACCGGGGTCGAGCTGGGACTCGACCACCGTGCCCGAAGCCGGCGCGGCGGGGTTGGCGCCCAGCTCCTCCAGCTCGGAGACGAGCAGGATCATGTCGAGCAGGTTCTCGAGGCCGTCGCGGGTCTTGGCGGAGACGTCGCAGTAGATCGTGTCGCCGCCCCAGTCCTCGGGCGTCAGGCCGTCGGCGGCGAGCTCGTTGCGCACCCGGTCGGGCTGCGCCCCCTCCTTGTCGATCTTGTTGACCGCGATCAGGATCGGCACGTCGGCGGCGCGGGCGTGGTCGATCGCCTCTTTGGTCTGCGGCATCACGCCGTCGTCGGCGGCGACGACGACCACCGCGACGTCGGTGACCTTGGCGCCGCGGGCGCGCATCGCGGTGAAGGCGGCGTGCCCCGGCGTGTCGAGGAAGGTGATCGTCTTCTCGTCGTGATGGACCTGATAGGCGCCGATGTGCTGGGTGATCCCACCGGCCTCGCCCGCCGCGACCTCGGTCTCCCGGATCGCGTCGAGCAGCGAGGTCTTGCCGTGGTCGACGTGTCCCATGATCGTCACCACCGGCGGCCGGTCGACGAGGCTCTCGTCGGCGTCCTCGAATTCGGGCGCCTCGGGCTCCTCCTCGGCGGCGGTGACGATCTCGATCTTGCGGTCGTACTCGTCGGCGATCGCCCTGATCGACTCGTCGGTGAGGGTCTGGGTCAGCGTCGCCATCTCCCCCATCGTCATCAGCTTCTTGATCACCTCGGCGCTGCCCAGCCCGAGCAGCTCGGCAACCTCGCGCACGGTGGCGCCGGAGTTGACCCTGGTGGCCTCCGGCTCGGCCGGCTCCTCGGTCCTCGGCGGCGGCTCCTCCAGCATCGGCCGGCGGCGCCTGCCGCCGCGCCGCCGCGGCGGCCGCTGCGGCGGCGGCCCGCCCATCTGGTCGCGCCGCGAAGCCTGCGAATCGATCACGACGCGGCGTTTTTTCCCGCCCCCCGAAGCTTTTTTCGCCGGCGCAGCGGCTTTCGGCGCCGGTTTCGCAGCCTCTTTCGGCGGCGCGGGCTTGGCCTCCGCTTTCGGCTTCGTCGCGGTGGCGGAGTTCCCGTCCCCAAGCGCCTTCAACGCATCGCTCTCCTCGACGCTGGACGCAGCAGCTTTAGCTTCGACCCCGGCCTTTTTCAGCGCAGCAAGCAGCTCTTTGCTGCTCACTCCCTGAGCCTTGGCGATTTCGTGAACCCGCTTCTTAGCCACTAAGCCTGCTCAGCCTCCTCCGCGACCGGCTCTTCGGCCCCATCCTCGGGAACGTCAGCCTCAGCCGCCTCTGCGACAGAACCCGCGTCCTGAGACCCCTCGTCCTGTGCCTCCTCGAACTCAGCCTCCGCCTTCGCCACGATCTCCGAAACCTGCCCCCCATCGGCTGCCCGGTCGGCGAGGATCGCCACCTCGGCCTCCTCGAGCGGCGAGAGGACGGCGATCTGGTTGGTATCGAAGCGGGCGAGCGCCTGGTGGGTCGGCAGGCCGCAGTAGTGCGAGTCGCCGATCGCCGCGTTGGGGCAGCGGCGGCCGTTGGAGAGCACCGCCATGCAGTGCCCGTCCGACTGCTCCTCGCCCTCGTAGTCCTCGACC
>DASSBJ010000038.1:0-4527 GCA_035698885.1 Solirubrobacterales bacterium | reverse complement strand
GCTGAGTTCGGTGGAGTCGGGGACCGATTTCGGGACCAAGTTTTCGCCCCCAAGCGAGCGTGCGCAGGGAGCGTCTCCCCCGCCTACTTCGGACTACGCGGCGATCGGGTGGCCGCCCGAGTCGCGAGCCTCTATGTGGGCGCGAGGGGGCAGCTGCACGGTGTCTCGATCGAGGCGACGAAAGCGGAGCAGAAGTGCCGCGGCGGCGCGAGACCAGCGCGCGAAGCCGTGCGCTTCCTCGGGTTGGACGAGCAGCTCATGTCCGTCGGGGTAGACGATCACGACGGGATCGCCGTCGAACAGCGCACGCGTGGCCATCTCCCCCTGGCGGGGATTGTCGGCCGAGATAAAGTGCGCCCGGTTCGGGTAGCGGGCGGCCAACTCCTCGTTCTCGATGCCGGCGAGGACTCTCTCGGTCGCAGGATCAATGTTGGCGTCGTGGCTCATGACTCCCGCCATTGTCTCACGATCTCCGGAGCATCCGCCTTGGCTTTCTTGATCGCCGCCGCCATCGCCTCATTCGGGGAGCTGAAATCGAGAACGGCCGGTGCCTGCTTTCCGCTGGCCCGCCAGGACGGCAAAAATCGTGCTCCACCACGGGAGCCGCTTCCACCGGTTCATGATGCCTCCTTGTTCACTTCGATTCACGCCGCGACGATGTTGAGCGACTCGCTGCCGACGGCCCTGCCCTGCGGCTCGTGCTCTGCCGCGCGCAGCTTCAGCATTCCCGCGAGGGCGTCTAATGCCATCTCACGGGCCTCCTTCTTGGTGCGGCCCTGGCTGAGCACGCCGGGGATCTCGGGGATCGAGGAGACAATCCAGCCGTCGTCTCCCTCCTCGTAGAGGATCGTGAGGTGCAGGGGGTCGCCCACAGGCCGAGTGTAGTGCCGCGCGCGGTCTTGACCGAAGAGCACGGGCCGGAGCACGTGCGGGGAGTTCGGGACCAATTTCGGGACCAAATCCTTGTCGCGCTCGTGGCGTTTCACTTTCCAGAGCCGCTTTTCGATGGGGCGGGAAGGACTCGAACCTTCGACCGACGGATTATGAGTCCGCTGCTCTAACCAGCTGAGCTACCGCCCCTTGTCGCTGGCGAGCGTAGCGGGCGTTTGGCTCTCGCGCCGGAAGGCGGCTAGGCGCTGAAAAGCTGGGCCAGGGAGCGGCCCACGTCGGGTGGCTCCTCTTCGCCCTGCGCCGCTGCGTTGGCGCCCTCGGCGAGGGCCTTGGCGGCGTCGGCGATCTGGTGGGTGCGGCCGCCGCGCAGCTCGCCGGACTTCTTCGCCTCGGCCAGGTCGGATTCCATCAGCCCGGCGAGCTCGGCGAGGCGGCGCAGGCCGACGGCGCCGGCCGTGCCCTTGAGGGCGTGGGCCTCGGCGCGCAGGGTCTCGAAGTCTTCGGTCTCGGTGGCGAGGCCGGCCGCGATCACGTCGCAGCGCCGCCGCGCCTCCTCGGCGAAGGATTTGAGCAGCTCGGGGTCCGGTGCGGTCTTCTCGCTCATTCTCCGATCACATCTTCCACGACCTTGGTCAGGCGGTCCACCCCGAAGGCGCCCTCGATCTCAGCTCTGATCACGCCGTGGCGGTCGATCGCGAACAGCCACGGCTCACTCGGCAGGTGGAACGCGCGCACCTGCGGCCGCACGTTCTTGCTCGGGTCGTTTTCGTTGTAGATCTCCATATGGATGAACGCCGCCCGGTCGCCGAACTGGTCCTTGACCTGCTCGGCGACGTCGACGACGGGGCCACACACCCGACTCTGGCAGAACTGGGGGGTCGCAAACAAGAGGAATATCGGTTCCTTGCCCAGGGCTGCGGCGAAATCGACCCGGTTTTGCGTGTCCGGCGGCACCCGCGTGGTGATCTTCGAGAGGTCGCCGCCGACCTCCGACGCCGTCGGCGTGTGGATCTTCGGCGGCCGTTCCCCCACCCGGGGGACGTCGTTGAATTCGCCCACCGTGACGCTCGGCAGCAGCGTGGCGACCGTTTCGTCGCCCTGCTTGATCAGCGCGGCGATCCGCCACTCGCCGTCGCTGCTGAAGTCGAGGTTCGCGTTGTAGACGATCGTCGCCGCATCGGGGTCGCTGGTGGTCGTCTGGGCACGGTAGGCGGGCTTGGTCGCGAGGCTTTCGATCGAGGCGGGATATGGTCCCTGGGCGGGCTGTTCCAGGGCTTCCTCGCGCGCCCTCGCCAGCGCCCCCTTCTTCTGCTTGCCGTTCTTGCCGGTGCCGCCGCTGCTGCCCCTCGGCGGCGGGACCTCGGAGACGTAGAGGGCGACCTTCGCGTCGTCCACCTGGCTGCGATCGGCATGGAAGACGCCGAAGGGGACGCGGTTCTCGCCCTTGAAGTAGACGAGCGCGGCGGGCGAGACGACGAGTTCGGAGTGCCCGTCGGCCTCGTTGACGATTTCGCGGAGGTTCCTGCCTTCCGGCTGCGGGAATTCGCTCTTCGGCGGAGCGGCCCGGCTCGATGCCCCGGCCGCGGTCGAGCCGTCGGATTCGGAGCCTCCCCCGCAGCCGGCCACCAGCGCGGCGGCGGCGAGTAGGCAGGCGAGCACGCTTGTGTATTGGCGCCGGGACATGCGGGCCCATGTTATTCAGCCGAGCGCAGCGAACGCCGTATAGGGTGGCTCGCGGCTGACAACGAGCGTGAGGAGGATGTCTTGGCTGAGCGAGCTGCACTGATCACTGGGGCCTCGAGCGGGATCGGCCTGGCGATCGCCCGCACGCTCGGCGAGGAGGGTTACGCGCTGACCGTCTCGGCGCGACGGCCCGAGAAGCTCGAGGCGGCGGCCGCCGAGCTGCGCGACCTCGGCCTGGAGGTGCAGAGCGTCGCCGCCAACATGACCGACGAGGAGGACGTGGTCGGCGTCTTCGCCAAGCACCGCGAGGCCTACGGCCGGCTCGACGCGCTGGTCAACAACGCCGGCGTCGGGATCGGCGCCCCGATGGAGGAGATCCAGACCAAGCACCTCGACATGCAGCTCGGGGTCAACTTGCGGGCGCTGGTCATCGGCACGCGCGAGGGCCTGCCGATGCTGCGCGAGGCCGGCGCCGAGCACGGCAAGGCGCTGATCGTCAACACCGCCTCGATCGCCGGCAAAGGCGGCCAGGCCTGGCTTTCCGTCTATGCCGCGACGAAGGGGGCGGTGATCAACTTCACCCAGTCGACGCACCGCGAGGTCGGCAGCGCCGGCGTCCAGTGCACGGCGCTGGCGCCGGGTTTCGTCGACACGCCGATGACCGAGTTCGCCAAGGGACAGGTGCCCGCGGAGGAGATGATCCGGCCCGAGGACATCGGCGAGGCGGTGCGGTTCCTGCTGCGCACGTCGCCCAACTGCCATGTGCCGGAGATTGTCTTCACCCGGCCCAGCGAGGGCCTCGATACCCCGTGACGGCCCCGGATCGTCGCCATGCGGCGTCCTCAGTCGGCCGAATAGCGCTGCTATTCGGCCTCCCTGCGTCCTTGCCTGGCAACGCCTGGGCCTCGTCACATGCGATTCCTCGTTGCCGCGTTTGGTGACCCGGGGCACGTGTTCCCGGCGATCGCGCTGGGGCGGGCGCTGGTCGGGCGTGACCATGAGGTGACGATCGAGACCTGGGAGGAGCGCCGGGCGGCCGTGGAAGGCGCCGGGCTCGGCTTCGCCGCGGCCGAGGAATACCGGATGTTTCCGCCGCCCGATCCGGACTCGCCGGAGGGCGCCCACGCGGCGGAGGCGGCGCGGGCGCTGCTGCCGCTGCTGGAGGCGATGCGCCCGCACGCCGTGGTCAGCGACATCCTCACGCTGGCGCCGGCGCTGGCGGCTGAGCTGGCGGGTGTGCCGCGAGCAACGCTGATCCCGCACATCTATCCCGTGGTCGAGCCGGGGCTGCCGTTCTTCGCGGTCGGCCTGCGGCCGCCCCGCACGCCGCTCGGGCGGGCGGTCTGGCGCGCGGGGCAACGGGCGCTGAACGTCGGGCTGGAGCAGGGGCGCGACGACCTCAACAGGCAACGGGCGCGGCTCGGCCTGGCGCCGACCGAGCGCTTCCATGGCGGCATCAGCCCCGACCTGGCGCTGGTCGGCACCTTTCCGCAGCTGGAGTACCCGCGGCGCTGGCCGGACGGGGTCGAGGTCACCGGGCCGATGACGTTCGAGGTCCCCCACCCGGAGATCGAACTGCCGCCTGGCGACGAGCCGCTGGTCCTCGTCGCCCCGAGCACCGCGCACGACTCGCGCAACCACCTGGTGCGCACGGCGCTTACCGCGTTGGCCGAGGAGCCGGTGCGCGTGGTGGCGACGACGAACCGCGTCGTGCCGCAGCGCCCGATCGAAGTGCCGCCGAACGCGCTCCTCGTCGACTGGCTCAGCTACAGCCAGCTGATGCCGGCCGCCTCCCTTGTGATCTCACACGGCGGCCACGGCACCGTCTGCCGCGCCCTGGCGGCCGGCACGCCGCTGCTGATCAGCCCGTTCATCGGCGACATGAGCGAGACCGCGATGCGCGTCGGCTGGGCCGGCGCCGGCCTCTCCCTCCCCTGGCGCCTCTGCCGCCCC
>DASSBJ010000037.1:0-34830 GCA_035698885.1 Solirubrobacterales bacterium | reverse complement strand
CTCGGCGGCCGCGACATGGCGGTCGACCTGGGGACCGCGAACACGCTGGTCTACGTGCGCGGTCGCGGCATCGTGCTCTCGGAGCCTTCCGTCGTCGCGATCGACTCGCGCAACGGCCAGGTGCACGCGGTCGGCGTCGAGGCGAAGCGGATGCTCGGCCGCACCCCGGGCACGATCACCGCGATCCGGCCGCTCAAGGACGGCGTGATCGCCGACTTCGACGTGACCGAAGAGATGCTGCGCCACTTCATCAAACGGGTGCACTCCAACCGCTTCGCCCACCCGCGGGTCGTCGTCTGCGTGCCCTCCGGCGTGACCGGGGTCGAGAAGCGCGCGGTCGAGGAGGCCTGCCTCTCGGCCGGCGCCCGCAAGGCGTACCTGATCGAGGAGCCGATGGCGGCGGCGATCGGCGCCGGCCTGCCGGTCGCCGAGCCGACCGGCTCGCTGATCGTCGACGTCGGCGGCGGCACCACCGAGGTGGCGGTGATCTCACTCGGCGGCATCGTCGTCTCGCAGTCGATCCGGGTCGGCGGCGACGAGCTCGACGAGGCGATCGTCCACCACTGCAAACAGCACTACAAACTGGCGATCGGCACGCAGACCGCGGAGGAGGTCAAGCTCGAGGCGGGCTCGGCGTCGCCGCTGCCCGAGGAGGTCGAGGTCGAGATCCGCGGCCGCGACCTCGTCTCCGGCCTGCCGAAGACGATCACGCTCGGCTCCGCAGAGGTGCGCGAGGCGCTCGACGAAACGATCAGCCACATCGTCGAAGCGGTCAAGGACACGCTCGACCGCACGCCACCCGAGCTCGCGGGCGACATCATGGACCGAGGCATTACCCTTGCCGGAGGCGGCGCGCTGCTGCAAGGCCTCGAACAGCGGCTCCGCGACGAGTGCCAGATGCCCTGCCAGCTGGCAGAGTCGCCGTTGACCTGCGTGGCCGTCGGCTCCGGCATCTCGCTGGAGGAGTTCGAGACCATTCACCGGGCCAGCAAGATGACCACGGGAAGAACCCGTGTCGCTTAGAACCCACTCATATAAGACACAAGACTTAGGCTCTATTCGTGTACCGCAAGCAAGTACGCCGCCGTAGGGCGGTACTCGCACTACTGATCGTCGGCTCCTTCCTGCTGCTCACCGTCACCTACGGGCAGAGCTCGGGCAGCGTGCAGAGCGGCGTCAGCGCCGTCTTCAGCCCGCTGCAGACGGTCGCCGACCGGGCGCTGAAGCCTGCCCGCGACCTGGTCGGCTGGTTCGACAAGACGTTTGCCGCGCGGGGCGAAAACAGCCGCCTCACCGAAGAGCTCGCGAGCGCCCGCAAGCAGGCCGTCGCCGGGCAGGAGGCGCTCTCCGAAAACGCCCAGCTGCGCAAGCTGGTCGAACTCGACCGCGACCCGCCGCTCGCCGAATCGGCCTACGAACCGGTGACCGGACGGGTGATCGGGCGCTCGCCCACGGTCTGGAACTCGAGCGTGACGCTCGACGTCGGCTCCAGCGACGGGGTCAGGGTCGACGACCCGGTGATCGGCGGCGACGGCCTGGTCGGCATCGTCGCCTCCACGCAGAGCGGTTCCGCGCAGGTGACGCTGATCACCGACCATGAAAGCGCAGTCTCGGCGAAGGTGCTGCCCGGCGGCGTGCAGGGCGTGATCCGGCCCGACGTCGGCGACCCCGAAGACCTGATCCTCGACTTCATCGACTCGACCAGGCACGTGCACGGCGGCCAGGCCGTCGTCACCTCGGGCTGGCGCGCCCAGGGACTGGCCTCGCTGTTCCCGCCCGGCCTGCCGGTCGGCGAAGTGACCAGCGCCCCGATCGTCGAGCAGGAGGCGAGCCAGCAGGTCCACCTGCGACCCTATGCCGACATCGCCAATCTGGATCTGGTCCAGGTGCTGACCGGGCACTCACGATGATCGTCACGCCGAAGATCTTCGCCCGCCTCGCCCTCGTCGCGATCGTCGCGGTGCTGCTGCAGCTCTCCTTCTTCTCGCGGGTCGAGCTGCTGCACACCAGCGCCGACATCCTGCCCGCCGTGGTCGTCTCGCTCGGCCTGCTCGGCGGCAGCATGACCGGCGCCGTCGCCGGCTTCTCGCTCGGCTTCCTCGTCGACTGCCTGCTGGTCGCGCCGCTCGGCGGCAGCTCGCTGGTCCTGCTCGGCGTCGGCTATCTGGCGGGCCTCTTCCGCGAGCGCTTCGACATCCACAGCGCCCTCCTGCCGCCGCTGATCTGCATGGGCGCGACGCTGCTCGCCGAGCTCGGCTTCGCCGTCGTCCAGGTGATGCTCGGCGTCGACGCGCCGGTCAGCGGCCTGATCGTCCGCGACATGGCGCTGAAGAGCATCTACGCCTTCTTCTGGGCCTGGCCGATCTACTTCGGCCTGCGCCGCCTGCTGCGCCCGGCGCTGGTTGACGCTTCGCAGCTGACGCGGCGGCGCCAGCCGACCGTGCTCGGCACGAGGAGGGCCTGATGTACCGGCGTTCGGATGAGCTCGGTCCCGAGATGAACAATCGCCTGGCCCTGCGCATCGCCGTCTTCGGCGGCTTCGCGCTGGCGCTCTTCGCGCTCCTCTTCTTCCGGCTCTGGTTCCTGCAGGCGCTGAACGGCGACAAGTACCTCGCCGAAGCGAACAACAACCGCACCCGCGAGTACCGGGTGAGCGCGCCGCGGGGCGAGATCCTCGACCGCAACGGGCGGATCGTCGTCGCCAACCGAACCAGCCTCGCGCTGCAGATCAACCCGCGCAAGCTGCCCGCCGAGGAAGCCGAACGCCGCGGCGAGCTGGCGCGGCTCGCGCAGCTGATCCACACGAAGCCGCACAAGCTGCGCAAGACCGTGCACGAACAGCTGCTGCTGGCGCCGAGCGCGCCGGTGACGGTGCGCCGCGACGTCGGCGACTACCTCGTCTACTACCTGGAAGAGAACCGCGACCGCTTCCCGGGGGTCGGCGTGCAGCGGGTGTTCGTCCGCCGCTACCCGCACGGCACCTTCGCCGCCCACATTCTCGGCAGCGTCAACGAGATCAACGAAGAACAGCTGAAGGAGCCCCGCTACAGAGGCCTGCAGCCGGGCGACGAAATCGGCCAGGAAGGGGTCGAGGACACCTACGACCGCTTCCTGCGCGGCCAGCCCGGGATCAAGAAGATCCAGGTCGACGCCTTCGGCCAGCCGACCCGCAAGGGCCAGCTCGTCTCCAAGCCGCCGGTCCCGGGCGACAACCTGATGCTCTCGATCGACTCGGCGGTGCAGGAAGCCGGCGAAGCGGCGCTGGCCGCCCGCGGCCTGCCCGGCGGCTTCGTGACGATGAACGTGCACAGCGGCGAAATCCTCGGGCTCGGCTCCTTCCCGACCTTCGAACCGTCGATCTTCACCAGGCCGCTGACCCAGGCGCAGGTCGACGCGCTGTACCGCGACCCGGTGGCGGCGCCGATCACCGACCGGGCGATCGCCGGCCTCTACCCGACCGGCTCGACGTTCAAGCTCATAACCGCCCTGGCGGCGCTGGAAAGCGGCACGATCACGCCGGGCTCGGTGATCGAAGACGGCGGCTCGTTCACGGTCGGCGGCCAGAGCTTCCAGAACGCCGGCGGCGCCTCCTACGGGGCGCTGACCCTGGTGCCGGCGCTCCAGGTCTCCTCCGACGTCTTCTTCTACACGCTCGGCTACGACATGTGGGACAGCGGCCAGCTGCAGCGCTGGGCGCACAGGCTGGGGATCGGCCGGCCGACCGGGATCGACATCCCCGGGGCCGAAGTCGGGCTGCTGCCGACCAGACAGTGGCGCGACAAGCTCGCCGCCGAAGGGGAAGCCGAAGGACGGCCCTGGTCGGCCGGCGACAACATCCAGCTGGCGACCGGCCAGGGTGACCTGCAGACCAACCCGCTGCAGATGGCGATCGCTTACGCGACGCTGGCCAACGGCGGCACGGTGGTCACCCCGCACGTCGGCCTCGAGGTCACCGACGCGGCCGGCCGGGTGCTGAAGGAATTCGCCGCCAAGCCGCGCCGCCACGTCCACTTCAAACAGGAGAGCCGCGACACGATCCTCGAAGGGCTGCACCTTGCGGCACAGGCGCCCGGCGGCACCTCCTATGCCGTCTTCGGCGGCTTTCCGACCCCGGTCGCGGGCAAGACCGGCACCGCACAGCGGGTCGGCCACGAAGACCAGTCCTGGTACGTCGTGCTCGCCCCGTATCCCGATCCGCGTATCGTGACGGCGGTGACGATCGAGGAAGGCGGCTTCGGAGCCGAATCGGCGGCTCCGGCCGCACTGCAGATCCTGGAAGCCTATTTCGGCAAGCACAGCAGTGGCGAAAGCGGCCCCAACGGGGGCAGCCCGGGCTGATGTACGCGACTCGAACCAGACGAGCGCGGCCCGAGCCCTTCGCTCTGCGGCCGGGCATCGCGGAGCGCCTCGGCCTGCCCTACATGGATGCCACGCTGGGCGTCGCCGCCGCCGGGCTGGTCGCCTTCAGCGTCTTCGTGCTCGGCCAGGCGACCAAGCACGACATCCCCGGCGACCCGAGCTACTACCTCGACCGGCAGGCGATCTACGCGGTGCTCGGCCTCGCCGGCATGTACCTGCTGGCGCGGATCGACTACTCGCGCTTCCGCGAGCTGCGGGTCGGCATCTACACCTTCCTCTGCGTCGGCGTCGCGCTCGTCTTCGTCTTCGGCTTCGCCGCGCGCGGCTCGCGGCGCTCCTTCGAACTTCCCTTCTTC
The DNA here is from genome assembly GCA_035698885.1 of Solirubrobacterales bacterium. Lineage (GTDB taxonomy): Bacteria > Actinomycetota > Thermoleophilia > Solirubrobacterales > 70-9 > VRUE01. The sequence goes on along the minus strand of DASSBJ010000037.1, from coordinate 30,115 downwards.
AGCTTCCAGCCATCGGAGCTGGGCAAGCTCCTCTTAGTTCTGGCGCTTGCCGGGTTCGTGATCGATGGCGCCCGGCGGGGCTCGCCACGGCAGCGCACGGTGCGCTACCTGGCGCTCGGCTTCGCCCCGGCTGCGCTCGTCTTCCTGCAGCCGGACCTCGGCACCTCCCTGGTGTACGGGGCCATCACCCTCGCCGTGATGTACGTGGGGGGCGTCCGCTGGACGCACTTCGCGGTGATCGGCGCGGCTCTCGTCGCACTGGTCGCACTCGTGATCGTGGTCGCTCCCGCAATCGGGACGCCCGTGTTGAAGGAATACCAGCAGCAGAGGCTGACTTCCTTCACCCATCCGAGCGCCGACCCGAGCGACGCGGGCTATCAGCAGAACCAGGCCAAGATCGCGATCGGATCCGGGGAGAAGACCGGCCGGGGCGACAAGGCCACCCAGACGCGGCTCGACTTCGTCCCCGAGCGGCACACCGACTTCATCTTTGCGGTGATCGGTGAGCGCTACGGATTTGTCGGCGCCGCATTCGTCCTGTCCCTATACGCCCTGCTGATCTGGCGGGCGCTGCGGATCGTGACGCTCTCGAAGAACTCATACGGGACCCTGGTGGCGGGCGGCATTGCCGCCATGCTGCTCTTCCAGGTCTTCGTCAACGTGGGGATGAACCTCGGGATCATGCCGATCACCGGGATTCCCTTACCGCTGATGAGCTACGGGGGGTCGTCCGTACTGGCGACCCTGCTCGCCGTGGGAGTGCTTCAGAGCATTCACATGCAAGCGCGCCTCAGCCAGAAAGGCAGGTTCGCCTGGTGATCCCTTGAAACGGACCGGGCCATGCGTACCTATCTGAACTGAGCCAAAACACATGAAGAAAACCATCCTGGTGTCCGCCGATCGCGGCGAGACCCGTGTAGCCGTCCTCGAGTCGAAGACCAAAGGCGGCAAACGCAACGTGGCGGAGCTCTACATCGAGCGCCGCGGTCGACGTTCGATCGTCGGCAACATCTACAAGGGCAAGGTCGACAACGTCCTCGCCGGCATGGAGGCCGCCTTCGTCGACATCGGCCTCGAGCGCAACGGCTTCCTGCACGTCGACGAGATCGTCCTGCCAAACGGCCAGCAGGCGCCGAAGCGCGGCCAGGGCGGCGGTCGAAAGATCACCGACCTGATCAAGCCCGGGCAGGAGATCCTCGTCCAGGTCGTCAAGGACCCGCTCAAGTCCAAGGGCGCGCGCCTCTCGATGAACATCTCGATCGCCGGCCGCTACCTGGTCTACGCGCCGCAGGGCTCGGGGGTCGGCGTCAGCCGGCGGCTGAGCAGCTCCGAGCGCGACCGGCTGCGCAAGATGGTCGATCGCGGCTACAAAGGCAAGGCCGGGCTGATCGTCCGCACCGCCGCCCACGGGGCGAAGAAATCCGATTTCGTGCGTGAGATCGGCTACCTGGAAAAGCTCTATGACGTGGTCGAGCGGCGCAGCGAGAAGATCAAGGCGCCGGGGCTCGTCTTCCAGGAGCAGGACCTGCCCGTGCGCGTGCTGCGCGACGTCTTCCTCAGCGAGTTCGAGCGGGCGATCATCGACTCGCCCAAGCAGCTCGAGCGGGTCACCGGCTTCTTCCAGCGCACCGCCCCCGAGCTGGTGGAGAAAGTCGAGCTGTACGAGGGCAAGAAGCCGCTGCTGGAGAAATGGGAGATCGACAAGGAGATCGAGTCGACCCTGGTGCGCCGGGTCGACCTGCCCTCGGGCGGCTACCTGATCATCGACTACGCCGAGGCGCTGACCGTGATCGACGTCAACAGCGGCTCCTTCACCGGCCGTGGCAAAGGCGGCCTCGAGGAGACGATCACCAGGGTCAACACCGAGGCGGCCGACGAGGTCGTGCGGCAGCTGCGGCTGCGCGACATCGGCGGCATCATCGTCATCGACTTCATCGACATGGCGCGGGCGAAGAACCGCGACAAGGTCGTGAAGACCCTGCAGAAAGCGCTCGACGCCGACAAGTCGAAGAGCTACGTGGTCGAGGTCTCGCCGCTCGGCCTGGTCGAGATGACGCGGCAGAACATCACCGACGGGGTGCGCGAGATCCTCACCGCGCCCTGTCCCACCTGCGACGGCGAGGGCGTCGTGCTCTCCGCCGAGACGGTGGCGCTGGAGGGCTTGCGGCAGATGCGCGAGATGGCGGCCGACGAACCGGACGCCGAGGCCTTCCTGCTGCGGGTCAACCCGAAGGTCGCGGCGGAGCTGATCGAGGACGACAGCGGCCTGGCCGAGCTGGAGGAGGAAACCGGCAGGCAGTTCCACTTCGAGGGGGGCGACGCGCTGGCGATCGACACCTTCACACTCGTCGAAGCGGGCAGCCGCGAGAAGATCGAGGAGCGGGCGCTGCCGTTCAAGGTCGGCGAGGAGGTCGTGGTGACGATCGAGGAGCCGCACATGTACAACGCCGACGACGCGGTGGCCAGGATCGACTCCTACGTCGTCGCCGTGACCGGCGGCGGACGCTACGTCGGCGACCGCAAGATGGTGCGGATCGAGCAGGTCGACCGGGCGGCGGCGGTCGCCTCGCTGCTCGGCGATCCCCCCGGTAGCAACGGCTCCGGCTCGGACGCTCTAGAATCCGCCGCCGCCAGATGAGCACCTACGCGGTCATAGAGAGCGGCGGCAAGCAATACAAGGTCGAGAAGGGCAGCGAGCTGCTGGTCGACCGGCTGGATGCCAAGGAGGGCGACAAGGTCGCCCTCCGGCCCGTGCTCTTCCGCGACAAGGAGGTCGTCGCCGCGCCGAAGGACCTGCAGAAGGTGAAGGTCGAGGCGAAGGTCGCCGAGCACCTGCGCGGGCCGAAGATCAAGGTCTTCAAATACAAGGCGAAGAAGGGCTACCGGCGTCGCGCCGGGCACCGCTCCGAGCTGACCCGGCTCGAGGTGACCGAGCTGAAACTCGGCAAAGCCGCGAAAGCGAAAGAGACGAAACCGGCGGCTAAATCGAAAGCCCCTGCTAAAAAGGACGACGATGGCGCATAAGAAAGGACTCGGCTCCAGCCGCAACGGACGCGAATCGAACCCGAAGATGCTCGGGGTGAAGGTCTTCGCCGGCCAGCAGGTCAGCGGCGGCGAGATCATCGTCCGCCAGCGCGGCACCCGCTTCTGGCCCGGCGACGGCGTCGGCCTCGGCCGCGACCACACGATCTACGCGACGCAGGCGGGGACCGTGCAGTTCAAGCCCTCGCGCAAGGGCCGCACGATCTCGGTCCTGGCCGAGTAGCTCGCTCCGAGCAACGGCCTTGTGGACGACAAGGCGAAGATCTGGGTTGAGGGGGGCGCCGGGGGGAACGGGTGTGTGAGCTTCAGGCGGGAGGCTCATGTTCCTCGTGGCGGGCCTGACGGCGGAGACGGGGGGCACGGGGGGGATGTGGTGCTCGTCTGCGATGCGTCGCGGCGCGACCTCGGGGGGTTGCGGGGGAGTCGGCACTGGCGTGCACAGCGAGGGAGGCACGGCGAGGGGTCGAACAAGCACGGGGCGCGTGGCGAGGACCTGACGATCCCGGTGCCGGCGGGGACGCAGGCGGAGGCAGTCGACGGCAGTCAGGTCGACCTGGTCGAGGTGGGGCAGCGTGCGGTCGTCGCGCACGGAGGGCGCGGTGGACACGGCAACAAGCGGTTCTCGACCTCCACGCGGCAGGCGCCGCGCTTTGCCGAGAAGGGGACCGCGGGGGAGCAGGGCTGGATCGAGGTGCGGCTGAAGCTGCTCGCCGACGTCGGCCTGGTCGGCCTGCCGAACGCCGGCAAGTCGTCGCTGCTCGCTCGCCTCACCCGGGCCGAGCCGAAGGTCGGCGACTACCCGTTCACGACCCTCTCGCCGGTTCTGGGGACGATCGAGGGGGAGGACCGCCAGGCGGTCGTCGCCGACATCCCTGGGCTGATCGAGGGCGCCGCCGGAGGGGCGGGCCTCGGGCACGAGTTCCTCGCCCACGTCGAGCGCTGCTCGATGCTCGTCCATCTGGTGGACCTGGCGCCGCTGGACGGGGACCCGGGGTCGAGCTACGAGGCGGTGCGCGAGGAGCTGACCGCCTACGGGGCGGGGCTGGAGCGGTTGCCCGAGCTGGTCATCCTCTCGAAGCGCGACCTGCTGCCCGGCGAGGAGGTCGAGCGGCAGGTCGACGAGTGGCGGCGGCGGCTCGGCGAGCGGGCGCTGGGCGTGCTGGCCGTCTCCGCCGCCACCGGCGAGGGGCTGGAGGAGCTGCGCCGCGCGATTCTCGCCGGGCTTCCCGACGAGGCTCCGGCACGGCCCGAGCGGCGCGACCACGGCCCGGCCGAGTTCGAGGCCGAGCACCGCGTCTACCGCCCGGTCGGCGAGGGCGGCTACACGGTCGAGCGCGAGGGCGACGGCGGCTTCCGCGTCCTCGGCCGCGGGGTCGAGCTGCTGTTCGAGCGCCACGACCTGAAGAACGAGGAGGCGCTCGCCTACCTCGAGCGGCGGCTCAACGAGATCGGCGTCGTCGCCGCCCTGCGCGCCGCCGGCTTCCAGCCCGGCGACGACGTGCGCGTCGGCGAGCACGAGTTCGAGCTGCATCCGTAGCCCGCGGACGCGCTCATACACTTGCCGCATGACCCTGGTCGTGAAGCTCGGCTCTTCGATCGTTGCCGCAGACGACGGCGCACTTCGCACGGACGTTCTCGATTCTGTCTGCTCGCAGGTGGCCGAGCTGGAGCGGGGGGGCGAGCGGATCGTGATGGTGACCTCGGGGGCGATCGCGCGGGGGATCCGGCTGATGGAGCTGGATAGGCGGCCGACCGCGATGGACGCGCTGCAGGCGGCCTCGGCGATCGGCCAGGGCGATCTCTTTCGGGCGTACCAATCGCGGCTGGATCGGGGCGGGACGCGGGCGGCCCAGGTCCTGCTCACCGCCGCCGACATCGCCGCGCGGACCAACTACCTCAACGCGCGCCAGACGCTGCGGCGGCTGATCGAGTGGGGGGTGGTGCCGGTGGTCAACGAGAACGACACCACGGCGACCGACGAGATCACCTTCGGCGACAACGACTTCCTCGCCGCGCAGGTCGCGATCCTGCTCGATGCGCGCCTGCTTGTGCTGCTCTCCGACGTCGACGGGTTGCATCGCAGCGACCCGCGGAGCGACCCGGATGCGGAGCTGATCGACGTCGTCGAGGACTTCGGCCGGCTCGCGGGAATGAAGATCGGCGACCGCACCTCGGCCTTCGGGTCCGGCGGCATGCGCAGCAAGGTCGCGGCGGCCGAGATGGCGGCGGAGTCGGGAATCCCGGCGACGATCTGCAACGGGACCACCGCCGGGAGCCTGCTGGCGGCGGCACGCGGCGAGGCGACCGGGACCCGCTTCGCCGCGCAGGTGGGCAAGGCGTCGAGCTTCAAGCTCTGGCTCAAGTACGCCAAGCCGACTCGGGGACGACTCACCGTTGACGATGGAGCGGCTCGGGTCTTGCGTGAGAGAGGTTCGAGTCTCCTCCCTGTCGGCATCGTGGCGGTCGATGGGAGCTTTGAGGTCGGCGACGCGGTGGAGGTGGCGGCGAACGGTTCGGTCTTGGGAAAGGGCATCGTCGATTACTCGGCGGTGGAGATCGATCGCGTCATCGGCATGAAGAGCGAGCAGGTGCGCGAGTTATTGCCGCACGCGGGGGATGAGGTGATCCATCGGGACCGCTTCGTGCTGATGTAGCGCCCAGCTACCCTTGTGGCGATGGCCGTCACCACCGCTTCGACTGCTGAAAGCTGCGAAGCCGCCCAGCGGGCGGCGCGCGCGCTCGGCTCGGCTCCCACCGAGGCGAAGGACGCCGCGCTGGCGGCGATCGCACGGCTGCTCGGAGAGCGCGTCGCCGCGGTGCTCGAGGCGAACGCGGCCGACCTCGCCGACGGGCGGGCCGAAGCGCTGACGCCGGCGCTGCGCGACCGCCTCGCCCTGAGCGAGGAGCGGGTCGCGGCGATGGCCGAGGGGGTGCGCGCCGTGGCGGCGCTCACCGATCCGGTCGGCGAGGAGCTGGAGCACAGGACGCTGGCGAGCGGCCTCGACCTGCGCAAGGTCAGGGTCCCGCTGGGCGTCGTCGCGGTCGTCTACGAGGCGCGGCCGAACGTGACGATCGACTGCGCGGCGCTGACGATCAAGAGCGGCAACGCAATCGTGCTGCGCGGGTCCCACTACGCGGAGCGGACCAACGGGGCGCTGGCGGCGATCGTCCGCGAGGCGCTCGGCGAGGCGGGCCTGCCGGAGGACGCTGCGGTCCTGCTCGCCGGCGGCGGGCATGAGGACCTGGCCGAGTTGGCGACGCAGGAGGACAGCGTCGACCTGCTGATCCCGCGCGGCGGCGAGGGGCTGAAGGACGCGCTGAAGGACGTCGCGACGGTGCCGGTGATCTATGCCGCGGCTGGCAACTGCCACCTCTACGTGCATGCCGAGGCCGACCTGGAGATGGCGCGGCGGATCGCGGTCAACGCGAAGACGCAGCGGCCCGGGGTGTGCAACGCGGTGGAGACGCTACTGGTCGACGCCGCGGTCGCGGAGCAGTTCCTGCCGGGTGCGCTGTCCGAGTTGCGCGATGCCGGGGTCGAGCTGGTCGGCGACGAGCGGACGCGGGAGAGCGCCGGCGGCGTCGAGGTCGGCGAGGCCGGCGAGGAGGACTGGGCGAGCGAGTTCCTCGACCTGAAGCTGGCGGTTGCGGTCGTCGACTCGGTCGAGCGGGCGATCGAGCACGTGAACGCTTACGGCACCCGCCACTCGGAGGCGATCGTCACGCGCTCGCGGGAAGCCTCGGAGCGCTTCACCGGCGCCGTCGACGCGGCGGTCGTCTACACCAACGCCTCGACCCGCTTCACCGACGGCTTCGAGTTCGGCATGGGGGCGGAGATCGGCAACTCGACCCAGAAGCTGCACGCCCGCGGCCCGATCGGCCTGCGCGAGCTGACCACCTACAAGTACGTCGTCCGCGGCGACGGCCAGTTGCGTGAGTAGCGCTCCCGCGGCCGATAGCCCCCGCCCCGCGATCGGCGTCCTCGGCTCGGCCTTCAACCCGCCTCACCTGGGGCACCTGGCGCTCGCCCAGGAGGCGCTCTGGCAGCTCGGTCTCGCCGAAGTCGTGCTGGTGCCGACGGGCGAGGCGCCGCACAAGCGGATCCACGACGATCCCGGGCGCGAGCTGCGCCTGGCGATGACGCGTCTGGCCGCCGCCGACGACCCGCGCTTCACCGTCTCCGCGCTGGAGGTCGAGCGCGGGGGGCCGTCCTATACGTATGAGACCTTGGAACTGCTTGTACGCGAGAGGGGAGAACCGGATCTGGTGTTCGTGATGGGGGCGGACGCCGCTGTCGGGTTCGAGAGCTGGCGCCAGCCGGAGCGCGTGGTCGAGCTGGCGCGCCTGGCGGTCGCGCGGCGCTCCGGCGTCTCCGACGCCGACGTCTCCTCGACGATGCGCGGCCTCGGCGCCGAGGGCCGGGTGACGATGCTCGAGATGCCGCAGTTCGGCGTCTCCTCCTCGGCGGTGCGCGAGCGGGCGGCGGCGGGCCGGCCGCTGCGCTACCTGGTGCCCGAGGCGGTCGCCCGCTTCATCGAGGAGAAGGGGATCTACCGGTGAGCGCGATCGAGTCCGAGGCGTTGGTTCGGCGGCTGGCCGAGCTGGCCGATGCGAAGGGGGCGACCGAGATCCTCGTGCTCGACATGCGCGGGCTCGCCGCCTACACCGACTTCCTGGCGATCTGCACGGCGCGCAACGAGCGCCAGGCCCGGGCGATCGTCGACGAGGTGAAGCTCAGGCTGAAGGACGAGCACGGGCTGCTGCCGGGCGGCGTCGAGGGGGAGGGGGCCGCCGGCTGGATCGTGCTCGACTACCTCGACGCGGTCCTGCACGTCTTCACCGCCGAGGAACGCGAGCGGTACCGGTTGGAGGAGCTCTGGCACGAGGCGCCGCGGCCCGATCTCGGGCTGTCGCAAAATGGCGTCCGAGGGCCCCTCTACGGTGCCGCGCATGGGTAGCTTCAAGCGGGCCCTGCTGGGATACCGCCGCGAGGAAGTGGACGCCGCGCTGACGGCGCGCGACGCGGCGATCGAGGCCGTGGAGCGGCACGCCTCGCAGGCCGATGCCGAGCTGGCCTCCCTGTCGGGGATGGTGATCGAGCGCGAGCGTGAGATCCGCGGCCTCGGCGAGCGGCTGCGCGAGGCCGAGGAGCGCCACCAGCGCAGCATCGCCTCGCTGCACTCGGTGTCGGAGCGGCTGGAGGAGATCCAGGCGCAGGCGCGGGGGCAGGCGACGCGGATCCGGATGAAGGCGCTGCGCGAGGCGGTCGAGGTCAGCCGCCGCAGCCAGGATCTCGCGCTGGCCCAGGCCGGGAACTCGCCGGATGTCGCGAGCAACGGCGCCGCAGCGGCGGAGCCGAGCGCCGAGACGGCGCTCGGGCAGCTGTTCGAGGGCCTGATCAAGCTCGAGATCGGCCCGCTCGGCGACTTCTCGCAGCTGGTCGGCTTCGAGGACGCGGTCGGCCGGCTCGGCGCCTCCGAGATCTCGGTCGAGCGCTTCTCCGAGGGCCGCGCCACCGTCTCGATGCAGTTCGACGAGCCCGTCGCCCTGCTGCGCGAGCTGGAAGAGAACGCCCCCTTCGATTTCAACATCCGCCGCACCGCCGACGAGCGCCTGATCCTCGACGTGGACGAGGACCAGGACCCCGAGCAGCACGCCGCGTAGCGTCAACGCGACCCCGGCTCAACGCTTCCGGCACGGCAATCGGTGGGGTTGCAGTTCCCCCAATTGGACGGTTGATGTATTGACTGTCATTGGTCTGTCTACGAACATGTGTTCGTGAAGACGCACAACTCCAATCACAAGGGAAACGTGGCCGAGTTGGCGATTGCTACGGAGGCAGCGAATCTCGGCCTGTCGGTGCTCAAACCCCTCACCGAGCACGAGACCTATGACCTTGCCCTTGACCTCGGTGAACGAATCTGGCGTGTCCAGTGCAAGTGGGCGACGCTCAAGGGAAAGGTCGTCCACATCCATGTCGGTCGCTGTCGGACGAGCAAACGAGGTTACGTGCGGACGACGTATCAAGCTGGCGACCTTGATGCTCTGGCTGCCTACTGCCAGCGGTTGAACAAGTGTTATTTGCTTCCGGCCGAAATGGTCCTCGGTCGTTACGCGATCCAACTGAGGACGGCGCTGGCGCGGAACAACCAGCGAGCCGCGATAAACTTCGCAGCCGATTACGAGCTTGGGGCTGTAGCTCAGCTGGCAGAGCGCGTCGGTGGCACCGACGAGGCCGAGGGTTCGAGTCCCTCCAGCTCCACTCCCGAGCCTGATTGCGACTCCGGTGTCGTCTTCCCGGAGCGCAATTGCTTCGCCGACCTCAAGGAGACGGTCGGTATGGACGAGTTCTACGCCAAACTCGCCCAATACGTCCGCCGCGCCGAGGCGGGCGAGGGGGTTCAGATCACGCGCTGGGGCAGGCCGGTCGCGAAATTGGGGCCGCCGGACGGCGCGCCGGTGCCGTAACTAGGTGTGATTGGCCCCGTCGTCGCCGTGGCGACCGTGGTGGTGCCTCTCGCAGTGGCGGCGCTTCTTGCCCTGGAGGTGCTTGCAGTGGTGGTGATGACGGCCGTGGTGGACGCCATCCTCGGGGTGGTCGCGGTCGGCGGTTGCCGTGCCGGCACCGAGGCCAGTGACCGCGAAGGCAGCGCTGACGGCCGAGAGGGCGAAGATCCGGGCGATGCGGTGCGACATGCGTTCTCCTTCTTCCGCGGAAAGTCTTCGAGTTCAGTGGCCAGTGGTACGGCCACCGCCGCCGACGGGTTCAAGCGAGGCGAGAAATGCTTGCAGGCGTCGCTCGTATCGTCGTGGATCGACGTTCCACGACTGGACGTGGTCGGCTCGCGGCACTCGGTAGTAGGTGACCCAGCGTGAGAGCTCGGCGGCGAAGTCGTCGCTGGTCGCGATCGGGACGACCTTGTCGTCGAGTCCGTGGAAGAGCAGGATCGGGAGGTGGAAGGCTTCGGGGTGGGCCAGCGCGTCGAGGCTGTCCCAGTCGGCGTCGATGCGGGCGCCGACTGCCCAGATGACCGGCAGCGCGGCGAAGCCGGGCAGGCCCATCTGTTCGGAGTTGAATTCGATCGTCCGCTTCCAGTCGAGCGCCGGGGCGTCGAGGACGAGGCCGGACACCCGGCCCGCGAGACGCGACTTCTGTATGAACTGGGCGACGATCGCTCCGCCCATCGAATAACCAACCAGGACGAGGCGCCGCGCCCCGTGCGCCAGCGCGTAGCGCGCCGCCGCCTGCAGGTCGCGCCACTCGGTCAGGCCCATGTGGTGCAGGCCGTCGGGGCTCGGCGGCGCCCCCAAATCCTCGCGGTAGGTGATCAGCAGCGCCGACAGCCCGGCTCGCCGCAGCGCCGGCAGCAGATGCAGCCCCTCCTGCGGGGTGCCGTTGATCCCGTGGACGACGATCGCCCAGGTGCTGCTGTGACCCGCGACCAGCCACTCCGGCATCGGGCCCAGTTCGTCCGGGACTCGGACGGTCGAGAACGGAATGCCGAGCGCTTCGCGCGGGTTCCCGGCGTAGACGTCGGCTTCGACCAGAACCTTCCTCCCCGAGGCCAGGTAGCCGCGCGACGAGAGCAGCCTGCGCACCACCGTGTCCTCGCTTTCGTGCTCGATCGCGCCGATCACGGCGTGTCCCCCCGGCCAGTCCAGTCCGTAGACGCCGGGGCGTTCGCTGTCTTCCGAGCGCGCCAGGGAGATGCGCCTCGGGGACACCCCGAGGACTTCGGTGCTCTCGGGCCAGGGCGAGTGGTCCGGCGCCAGGACCGCGTCGGAGAAGTGCCAGGCGACCGCCGCACCGATCGCAAGCGCCGCCAGCAGGGCGAGCCCCGGCGCGACCAGCCAGCGCCAGCGGCGGCGCAACCACGTGGTTTCTCCCCTTTCCCCCACGGTGGCACCCTACTTCGCTCAAACTCGCTCATCCGCCTGCCGATGATTCATCGATGAACGCCGCGAACGAGCATGTGTTCTCGCACGGCATCGAGGACACGCGCGAGACCTTCGCCGCCTGGAACGGCCGCCCCTGGGCGGTCCTGCGCGGCTGGCTGGCGCTCAGCCTGGCGATCGCGCTGGCCCTCCTCACGGCGGTCTGGTTCGTCTCCGGCGCCCTGACGCCCGACATCACGCCGATCCACCTGCCCGGCCTGACCGAACCGCAGAACCCCGGCGACCTGCTGCCGATCCTCTGGCGCAACGCGCTCGTCCTCGCCCTGCACGCGACGGCCTGCGTCGCCGGCTTCATCGCCGGCGCCTCGATGCCGATCGCCGCCGCGCAGCGGACCGGCTTCTCGCGCTGGATCCACGTCAAGGCGGGCGAGTTCGCGATCCTCTTCGTCGCCGCCGTCACCCTCTTCTCGCTGCTCACCCAGGCCCTCTACCTCGGCTTCCAGGGCGCGACGATCGCCTACCAGCTGCAGATCTCGCGCCTCGACCTCGTCCTCACCGTCCTCCCACACGCGATCCCCGAGCTGACCGCGCTCTTCCTCCCCCTGGCGGCCTGGCTGCTGGCCAGCCGACGCGGCGAGTGGAACCAGCTCCTGGCAGCTACCGCTCTTACGGTCGGGTTGGCGGTCCCCACCCTCGTCGCAGCGGCGACGATCGAGGTCTATGTCTGGCCGCATCTGCTTGAAGCGGTCTCGCCTGTCGTCTGACTTAAGATCGCCGCCTATGGCGGGCTACGAACCAAAGGCGATCGAGGCGAAGTGGCAGCGGCTGTGGGCCGAGGAGAAGACGTGGGAGGTCGCCAATCCCGGGCAGCCCGGCTTCGACGGCTCCAAGCCCAAGTCCTACGTGCTGGAGATGCTGCCCTACCCGTCGGGCGAGCCCCACGTCGGCCACCTCAAGTGCTATGCGGTCGGCGACGCGATCGCCCACTTCCGCCGCCGCCACGGCTTCGAGGTCATCCACCCGATGGGCTACGACGCCTTCGGCCTGCCGGCCGAGAACAACGCGATCAAGACCGGCGAGCCGCCGCGCGCGGCGACCGAGCGCTCGATCGAGTCCTTCCGCCGCCAGTTTCGCGAGTGGGGGATCTCGATCGACTGGTCGCGCGAGCTCGGCACCCACACGCCCGAGTACTACCGCTGGACGCAGTGGATTTTCCTGCGCCTGCTCGAGCGCGGCCTCGCCTACCGCGAGGAGGCGCCCGTGCAGTGGTGCCCCAGGGACGCCACCGTGCTCGCCAACGAGCAGGTCGTCGACGGCCGCTGCGAGCGCTGCGGCACGCCGGTGCAGCAGCGCCGGCTCGAGCAGTGGTTCTTCCGCATCACCGAGTACGCCGACCGGCTGCTGGCCGACTTCGACCTGCTCGAGTCCTGGCCCGAGCACGTGGTGACGATGCAGCGCAACTGGATCGGCCGCTCCGAGGGCGCCGAGGTGACCTTCCGCTGCGAGGAGCTCGGCCTCGACTTCCCCGTCTTCACCACCCGCCCCGACACGCTGTTCGGCGCCACCTTCTTCGTCCTCGCCCCCGAGCACCCCGAGCTCGAGCGCCTCGTCGCCGGCACGCCGGCGGAGACCGAGGTGCGCGATTACGTGAACCGTGTCGCCCGCGAGTCGGCCGAGGAGCGCGGCGACGAGGACCGCGAGAAGACCGGCGTGCCGCTGGGGCGCAGCGTCGTCAACCCGGTCAACGGCGAGGAGATCCCGATGTTCGTCGCCGACTACGTGCTGATGGAGTACGGAACCGGGGCGATCATGGCCGTCCCCGCGCACGACAGCCGCGACTACGATTTCGCCAGGGCCTTCGAGCTGCCGGTCAAGCGCGTGATCGAGGGCTCCGACCCGGAGACGGCGCGCGACGAGGAGGGGCTGCCCTACCCCGGCGACGGCCCGATGACCTCCTCGGGCCGCTTCGACGGCAAGCACAACCGCGAGGCATACGCGGAGATCGTCGCCTGGCTGGCCGAGGAGGGGCGCGGGGAATCGGCGGTCAACTACCGCCTGCGCGACTGGCTGGTCTCGCGCCAGCGCTACTGGGGCGCGCCGATCCCGGTCGTCTACTGCGACGCCTGTGGCGAAGAGGGCGCGCCGGCGATCGTCCCCGTGCCCGCCGAGCAGCTGCCGGTCGAGCTGCCGGAGATCGACGACTACGCGCCGCAGGGCCGCAGCCCGCTCGCCGCCGCCGAGGACTGGGTCGCCACCGAGTGCCCGCGCTGTGGCGCCCCGGCGCGCCGCGAGACCGACACGATGGACACCTTCGTCGACTCCTCCTGGTACTTCATCCGCTACCTCGACCCCCAGAACGAGGAGGCGGCCTGGGACAGCGCCGCCGCCGACCACTGGCTGCCGGTCGACCAGTACATCGGCGGCGTCGAGCACGCGATCCTGCACCTGATGTACGCGCGCTTCCTCACCAAGGCGCTCGCCGACCTCGACACGCTCTCGGTGCAGGAGCCGTTCGCCAACCTCTTCACCCAGGGGATGATCACCCGCGACGGCGCGAAGATGTCGAAGTCGAGGGGCAACACGGTCAGCCCGGCCGAGTACGTCGAGCGCTACGGCGCCGACACGGCACGCACCTACGTCTGCTTCATGGGCCCGCCGGAGCGCGGCGGCGACTGGTCCGACGAGGGCGTCGAGGGCGTCAATCGCTTCCTCTCGCGCCTCTGGCGCCTCTGCGAGGAGGTGGGCGATCGCGAGTCCACCGAGCTCGCTGCGGGGTCGAGCGAGGGCGAGTCGCGGGAGCTGCTGGCCAAGGCGCACTGGGCGATCGACAAGGTGACCCGCGACTTCCAGCGCGGCTTCCAGTTCAACACCGCGATCTCCGCCGTCATGGAGCTGGTCAACGAGGCCTACCGGCTGAAGGACGGCCTCTACGGCGAACCGGCCGGCGCCGCCGCGGTGCGCTTCGCCGCCGCCACCGCCGCCTCGCTGATCTTCCCCTTCGCGCCGCACCTGGCCGCCGAGGTGTGGGAGCGGCTCGAGGGCGACCGCGTCTGGGAGCGGCCCTGGCCGGTCGCCGACCCCGAGCTGCTGACCAGCGACACGGTGACGCTCGTCATCCAGGTCAACGGCAAGCTGCGCGACCGGATCGAGGCGCCCGCCGAGGCCTCCGAAGCGGAGCTCTTGAGTCTCGCGCGAGACAGCGAGAAGGTCCAGCGTCACCTCGACGGCAAGCAGACGGTCAAGGAGATAGTCGTCCCCGGCAAGCTGGTCAACCTCGTCGTTCGCTGATTTTTCGCGGGCTTGAGGCGATTTATCTGGTAGAAAGCCGCCGTGCTCGTCAGACGCCTGTCAGATGCTCCGGCCGAGGAGTGGCACCGGCTGCGCTACCACGCGCTGATGGACGCCGGCCAGCTCGGCGCCCGCAACATGTCCGTGACCTGGCTCGAGGTGCCCGCCGGCGCCGAGCAGACGCTGCGCTCCGACCAGGCCGGCGAGCAGGTCTACGTCGTCGTCCGCGGCGCCGGCACGATGTCGGTCGCCGGCGACACGCAGGACGTCGGCGAGGGCGACCTGATCCTCGTCCCGCCCGCCACCGACCACTCGGTCGCCAACACCGGCGGGGCGGCGCTGGTCTGCGTCTCGGTGCAATCGCCGCCGGTCGCCGCCGCCGACCTCTACAGCGACCAACTCGCCGAGGTGGCGGGATATGACGAAGACGACGAAGACCTGTAGCTGAATTTTTCGATTCTGCGCGCCACGCGCGCGCCGCGGCCGGCCAGGGTTCGGCCATGCCCCAGCTGTCAAGGTCCCAGGTCGTCGTCTACGGCGCGGTCGCGATCGCCCTGCTGCTGGCCGGCGCGCGGGCGATCCGCGCCGAGGGCGATGCCGGGACGCCGCCGGCGGCCGCCGCCTCGGCCGCGAGCGACGGGGGCGAATTCAGCCTGAAGTCGAGCGGCGGCCCGGACGTGGTCGTCGACGTCGCCGGAGCGGTTCGACACCCGGGTGTGTACCGGCTGCCGGTCGGCTCGCGGGTCGTCGACGCGATCGAACGGGCCGGCGGGCCCGCCGGCGACGCGATGCTGGAAGGGATCAACCGCGCCGCCCGGCTCGCCGACGGCCAGCAGGTGATGGTGCCGGCGCGCGGCCCGGCCGGATCTGCGGCAACCGCCGGGGCCGCCGAAGACGGGCCGATCGGCCTCGGCAGCGCGACCGTCGAGCAGCTCGAAACGATCGACGGCATCGGCCCGGCGACCGCGGGCAAGATCGTCGAATACCGCGACCAGCACGGCGGACTCTCCTCGGTCGACCAGCTCGACCAGGTGAGCGGGATCGGCCCGGTGACGATGGAATCGCTGCGCGGGCGGCTGCAGCCGTAGGCCGTGCCGGGCGGGCGGCTGCACCTGCCGCTGCTGCTCGCCGCCGCCGCGGTCGTGCTGGCGCTGGCGCACAGCGGGCAGATCCGCGACCGCGCCGAGGCGGCCCTGGGCCGCGGCATGCCGCCGCGCGAGGCGGCCCTGGCGCGCGGCTTCGTGCTCGGCGAGGACGGGGGAGTCGACGCGAGGACGACCGAAGACTTCCGCCGCGCCGGGCTCGCCCACCTGCTCGCCGTCTCCGGTCAGAACGTCGCTCTGCTGGCCTTGCTGGCGATGCCGCTGCTCGCCGCGCTCGGCATGCCGCTGCGCGCCCGCCTGCTCTGGGTCCTCGGCCTGATCGCGGTCTACGTGCCGCTGGCCGGCGCCGGCCCGTCGATCCAGCGGGCCGGGATCATGGGCGGCCTGAGCGTGCTCGCGACCCTCTCGGGGCGCCGGGCCTCGCGCCTCTACGGGCTGGCGTTCGCGGCCGTCGTCCTGCTCGGGCTCGAGCCCGGCATCGCCGCCGACGTCGGCTGGCAGCTCAGCTTCGCCGCCGTGCTCGGCATCCTGCTGCTCGCCGCGCCGCTGCGGCGGTGGATCCTCGCCCGGATCGGCAGGCGCGGCTGGCGGCGGGCGCTTGCCGACGGAGCCGCGATGACGATCGCCGCGACGCTCGCCACCGCGCCGCTGATCGTCTTCCACTTCGAAGAACTCTCGACCACGACGCTGGCCGCGAACCTGCTCGCCCTGCCGGCCGTGGCGCCGGCGATGTGGCTGGGCATGCTCGCCGCGGCGGCCGGTCAGGTCCCCGGCTTGCCGGTCGAGGCTCTGAACGCGCTCGACGCGCCGCTGCTCGCCTACATCGCCCAGGTCGCGGCCTGGTGCGGACGCCCCGGCTGGGCGAGCCTGCGCGTCCACCTCGGCCTCGGCGGCCTGGCGACCTCCTACCTCCTCCTGGCGGTCGCGGCGACGGGCGCCCAGCCCCTTGCCCGCCGGCGCCGTCTCCGGCGCCTACGCCACCCTTTGGGGGCCGACGGGCCGATGTCGGCCGCCATGCGGCCGCTTTCGGCCCGTCGGCGGTGGGCTCTCGCGTCGGCGGCGGGTCTGGCTGCGGTCGGGCTGGCGCTTGCGCCGCTCGTCTGCGGAGGCGGCGTGGCGGGGCCGCCGCCGGGCCTGCGCGTCTCCGTGCTCGACGTCGGCCAGGGCGATGCGATCCTGCTGCAGCCGCGGGGCGCGCCCGCGCTGCTGGTCGACGGCGGGCCGCCGGGCGACGGGATCGCGGCCGAGCTGCGCGGCGCGGGAGTCGAGCGGCTCGGCGCCGCGATCGTCACCCACGACCAGGCGGATCACGCGGGTGGGGTCCGCGACCTGCTTGGGACGATGCCGATCGAACGGGTCTACTTCGGCGTCTTGCGTCGCCCGACTCTCGCCCGCATCCACGCCGCCGGCATCGTCACCGCACGCCTGACGCGCGGCGCCGAGCTGCGCGACGGGCGACTGCGGCTCGACGTGCTCTGGCCGCCGCGCGAGCTGCTCGCCGGCCCGCACCGCGGCGAAGACCCGAACCGGCTGGCGATCGTCGCGCTCGCCCGCTGGCGCGGTTTCTCGATCCTGCTGACCGCCGACGCCGAGGCGGAGACGACGCCGCTCGACCCCGGCCCGGTCGACGTGCTCAAGGTCGCACACCACGGCAGCGACGACGCCGGCCTCGGCACGCTGCTCGATCGCACGAGGCCGCGGCTCGCGGCGATCTCGGTCGGAGCGGGCAACCCCTTCGGGCACCCGACGCCCGGGACGCTGGCGACGCTCGCCGCGCACGGCGTGCCGGTGCTGCGCACGGACCTGAACGGCACCGTGACGATCGACGTGGGGCGCGGGGGCTTCCAGGTCGAGGTCGGCGGCTGAGCCCGGGTGGCCACCCTCGCCGGACGGGCATAGACTCAACGAATCGTCGAATCGATTTTGGGGTTATCTCGGCGCGGGGTTCAACAACCGGTCGGTCCGGCCGATTGACGTAGCGGTGCTCTGGAAGCGCGGACAACGTCGGCCCCTGCGGCCCACCGGAAGGACCGGCCTGCTCGGGCTGGGGATGCTGGAGCGGGCGCGGGCGACAGCGCTGGCGCTGCTCGGCGCCACCGCCGCGGTCGGCCTGGCGAT
This sequence comes from Solirubrobacterales bacterium, assembly GCA_035698885.1. Lineage (GTDB taxonomy): Bacteria > Actinomycetota > Thermoleophilia > Solirubrobacterales > 70-9 > VRUE01. The sequence goes on along the minus strand of DASSBJ010000037.1, from coordinate 12,668 downwards.
CGTCGCGCTCGCAGCCAACCAGGGCTGGCCGCTGGTCGCCGGCAGCTCGATCCCGCCACTGCCGAAGGAGCATGTGGGGAGGGCCTCGGTCGTGGCCCGAGCCCCGGGGCCGTCCCCCGCACGTCCCGGCGCGGCCCGTCGAAGCACCGGCACGGCCGCGCACGCGAGGGCCGGAGCCGCAGCTCCGCCGGCGCCTGTCGATGCGCCTTCCGGCAGCGAGGAAGCGACCGCGCTCGTCGTCTCCGGGCAGGCGCCGGCGAGGTCCCCCGGCGGCGCCTCGCCGAAGGCCCCGTCCAGCCACGGGAAGACCCGAACGGGCGCCTCCCACCCGAAGCACCCCCCGACGTCCCGGTCGCCCGCCGCCCCAACCTCCTCGCCCCCGGCGCAGGCGCCGGAAGGCGCCCCCGGTCCGGCTCCGGCGCCGGCCCAGCCCGAAGCGGTCGTCTCGGAAGCTCCGGAGGAAGAATCCAGCGTCCCCTCCTGGAGCCAGGGCAAAGGGCACGCCTACGGCAGAAGCGAAGAGCCGCACGGCCAGGATCGAGGGGACTAGACTCGGCTCGGTGGCCGAGCTGCGCTCCCTCTACCTGATCGCCGGCACCGACGGAGCAAAGATCGACGCGACCCGGGCCCGCCTCAGGGCGCGCGCCGAGCGCGACGGCGGCGCCGCCGCGCTGGCGGTCTTCGAACCCGCCGAGGGCCGCAACGCGCCCGACCACGAGGCGCTGCTCGGGGCGATCCCGGCGATGTCGTTGACCGAGTCGCGCCGCTACCTGCTGGCCGACGGGGTGGAGCGCTGGCGCGACCGCCAGCTCGACGAGGTCGCGGCCGCGCTCGGCGACCTGCCGCCGGATCTCAGCGTCGTGCTGATCGCCCGCGCGAAGGCGCCGGCGAAGCTGCTCAAGGCGGTCAAGGCGGCGCAGGGCGAGATCCACGAGTTCGAAGCGCCGAAGGCGCGGGAGATGCCACGGGTGCTCGTCGGCGACGCGAAGCGGCTCGGCTTCCGGCTCGACCCCGCGGCGGCCCGCATGCTGGTCGACCGCATGGGCACGAGCCCGCAGCGCCTGCACAACGAGCTCGAGCGCCTGGCGCTCTGGGCCGGCGAGGGCGGCGAGGTCGGGGTCGCCGACCTCGATGCGATGATCGCCGACACCTCCGAGGCCGCCGTCTGGGCGCTCTCCGACGCGCTGCTGGAACGCGACCCGGCCGCCGCGCTGCGGATCGCCGAGCGCCTGATCGTCCAGGGCGAGAACGTCACCGGGCTGATCTACGGGCTCGCCTCGCGCCTGCGCAAAGCCTGCGCCGCGGCGACGATGCTGGAGGAGGGGACGCCGCCGCCTCAGGTCGAGTCGAAGCTCGGCATGCACCCCTACGCGGCGAAGCAGCTGGTGCGCCGCCTGCAGGACGTCGAGCTCGCCGACCTGCACCAGGCGACGATTGCCCTCGCCGACCTCGAGGTCTGGCTCAGGGGCGGAGCGGATTACGGCGACGAGCTGGCGCTGACGCTCGCTCTTCGCGCGGCAGCCGGCGTTCCGGTCTGACTACTTCGTCACGGCGCCGTGCGCGATACGGGCCGCGCGGGACTTCTTGCGCGCGGCGGTATTGCGATGCAGGGCGCCCTTCTGCACGGCCTTGTCGATCCGCGAGACGAGCTCGCGGTGGGCGGTCTCGATCGCGCTCGCGTCGCCGCCCTCGACGGCGCTCTCCAGCCGCCTGAAATAGGTCTTGACGGTGCTGGTCAGCAACCGGTTCTCGGTTCGCTCCCGACCGCTGCGTAGGATCCGCTTCTTCTGTGAGGCTATATTCGCCATGAGCGCGGCGCCGGACTATACCGAGGCGCAGAGTCCGTCCGAGCGCCGCCCCGGCCGGATCGCTCGCTCGACCGCGTTTTTCTCCGTCGCGACGGCCGCCTCGCGGGTTGCCGGGCTGGCCCGGGAAGTCGTCGCAGCGGGCTATTACGGCGTCAACGGGCCGATGTCGGCCTTCACCATCGCCTTCCAGGTTCCCAACCTCGTGCGGGCGCTTTTCGCCGATGCGGCGCTGCAGCCGGCCTTCGTCCCGGTCTTCACCGAGCAGCTCGAGCAGGGCAACCACAGGGAGGCCTTCCGCCTAGCCTCGACCCTGCTGTTGCTTGTGACGATGGTGCTCGGCGCGGTCACGGCCTTCTTCGTCCTGCTCGCGCCGGCGATCATGCCGGTCTTCGCCCCGGGCTTCGAAGGGCCGATCCTCGACCTCACGGTCACCCTCTCGCGGGTCCTCTTCCCGATCCTGATCCTGCTCGGGCTGAGCGGCGTCGTCGTCGGCATCCTCAACAGCTACGACCGCTTCGGCGCCTTCGCGATCTCGCCGCTGTTCTGGAACCTGACGATCATCGTCGTCGTCGTGCTGCTGATCCCGCTCTTTCACGGGCAGGACCGGATCTACGCCTACGCGATCGGCATCCTCGTCGGAACCCTCGTCCAGCTGACGATCCCGACCTTCGACCTGCGCAACACCCCGTTCAGGTTCGAGTGGAGCTTCGAGTGGCGCAACCCGAACGTGCGCCGCGTGCTGCTGCTGATGCTGCCGGTGACGATCAGCCTCGGGCTGATCAACTTCAACCTGCTGATCAACAGCATCTTCGGCAGTCTCGTCAGCGACGAATCGCCGGCGGCGATCGACAAGGCGTTCCGCATCTACCAGCTGCCGCAGGGGATCTTCTCCGTGGCGATCGCGACCGTGCTGTTCCCGACCCTGGCCCGCTTCGCCGCCCGCGGCGAGCACGACAACCTGCGGGCGACGATGGCCAACGGGATGCGACAGATCCTCTTCGTCCTGCTGCCCGCCGCCGCCGCGGTCCTGGTGCTCTCGACGCCGATGATCCGACTCGTCTACCAACGCGGCGAATTCACCCCCGAGGACACGACGCTGGTCGCCACGGCGCTCTTCTGGTTCGCCTTCTCGCTGCCGACCAACGGCCTCTACCTGCTGCAGACCCGCACCTTCTTCAGCCTCCAGCGCCCCTGGATGGCGACCGGCCTCGCCGCCGTCGACCTCATCGTCTCGGCGCTCGGCGCCCTCGTCCTCTACAAGCCCTTCGGCACCGGCGGCATCGTCGCCGGCACGGGCATCGGGACCACCGCCGCCGTCCTCGCCCAGGCGATCGTGCTGCGCCGTGAGCTGGGAGGGCTGGAGCTCGGCCGGCTGTTGGCCGCCGGCGCCAAGATCGCCCTCGCGGCGGCCGCCCTCGCGGCGGTCAGCTACGGCGCCTGGGACCTGCTCGACGAGGCCCTCGGCCGCGGTCTGGTCGGCCAGATCGTCTCGCTCGGAGCGGCGCTCGCGCTCGGCGGGCTCGTCTACGTGGGCGCCGCCAAGCTGCTGCGCATCGCCGAGCTGGAGCAGGTGGTGCGCCTGGTCCGGCGCGGGTAGATGCTCGACCTGCCGCGCTATCTGCTGGGCGTGCTGGAGCTTCTCCTGCTCGGCGGCTTCGCCTGGCTCGGGGCGTCGGCGATTCGCGTTCGGCTAGTGCCAAGCTTCACGGGAGCTCCCGCGTATCTCGCAACGGCCGTGGTCGCGCTGGCGCTGCTGATCTGGACTGCCGAGCTCCTGGGCGGTTTCGGTTGGTTCAAGCCGGCGCTGTACGTCGCCGTGGTGGCGGCTGCCGGGTTGGTGCTTCGGTACGTCTGGGGGGGAGGCCCGGGGGGTCCCTCCGCCTTGCTGGGTTTTTCGCCCCCGAGTTCGCGGCCGTCCGAGGGGCGGGTTGGGGCGAAAAACAGGGACGCCGCTGCGTCGGAGGGACCCCCCGGACCTCCTACACCGGGCGTCGCGATGCTTCTGGCCGGGGTCATCAGTGCCGCCGCACTTGTGAAGTTCGGCATTGACGTGAAGGGGGAGCTTGCGACGGGGATGACCGGGTTCGATTCGACCTGGTACCACGGGCCGTTCGCGGCGGGGTTTTTTCAAAGCTCCAAGACGTGGGATCTGCACTTCATCGCACCGCAGTTCCTTGCCTGGTTCTACCCGGCGAATGCTGAACTGTTCCACGCGGCCGGGATGCTGGCGCTCGGCCGGGACGTGCTCTCGCCGCTGCTCAATCTCGGCTGGTTCGTTGGCTGCCTGCTGGCTTGCTGGTGCATCGGGAGGCCGTACCGCGTGGCGCCTTGGTCGCTGGCTCTCGGAGCCATCGCACTGAGCTTGCCCGTGCTCGCGGACCAAGCCGGGGAAGCTCGCAACGACATCGTCGGGATCTTCTTCCTGCTCGCCGCCGTTGCGATCGCGCTCAACGCGGGGGCGACGGGCGACGATTCCGTTCGCTCCTTGTTACGCATAGCGAAACAAGATGCGAACGCATCCCTCCTTGTCGGCCTCGCAGCCGGGCTGGCGGCCGGGACCAAGCTCAACTTCCTCCCACCTGCTGCTGTTCTCGTCCTTGGCTTGCCGTTTCTGGAGCCGGCCGGCAAGCGCTTCCGGGCTCTCGTCGGGACCTTCCTCGCCGCCCTCGCCGGCGGCGGTTACTGGTACCTGCGCAACCTGATCCACACCGGCAACCCGCTGCCCTGGTTCGACCACGTCGGGCCGGTCTCCCTGCCGGCGCCCGAACAGCCGCTCGGCGGGCGCGAAGGGCACAGCGTGCTCGGCTACCTGACCGACGGCTCGGTCTGGTCCGACTGGTTCCTCCCCGGCCTGCACGGCGCCCTGACGATCCTCTGGCCGCTGATCCTGCTCACCGCCCTCGCCGGCCTGGGGCTCTGCCTCGTCCCCCACCGATCGCGGTCGAGGTTCGATTCGGATAGCGGTTCAAGCCTCGACCGCGGTCGGGATTTCGCGCTGCCGCTCGCCGGCCTCGTGGGTCTGGCCGCGATCGCAGCCTGGCTGATCGCCCCAACCTCAGCTTCCGGCCCCGAGGGGATGCCACGAGGCTTCGAATCCGGCCTTCGCTACCTAGCTCCCGCACTTGTCCTGGGCTTTGCGGTCCTTCCACCGGCGCTCCTCCCGCGGGAGGCGGTGAGGAGGGGTGTTCTCCTGGCGCGGCGGTCTCTTTTTCGCAGCGCCAACTCAGCGAGAGGCGCGACGCGCCCGGCGAAAAAGGCAGCGCCAGGAGGGCACCCCTCCTTGCCGACAGGCCCCGCGGGCCGACGTGCATGGTCCCTTGGACGAATCGCAGTTGCGGTTGTCGTAGTAGCCGCAATCGCCACCGGCTACCCGGTCCAGCGCCACTACCTGGGCGACCGCTACGCCAACCCAACCTTCGCCGCCCCCGGCCTGAACGCCGCATTCAAGTGGGCCGACGACATCTCGAACGCCCGCATAGCCACCACCGGCACCCGCCAGTACCCCCTGTTCGGCCGCGACCTCTCCAACCAGGTCCAGTACATAGGCGAGCACAAGCCCCACGGCGGCTTCACAGCCCCGACCACCTGCCGCCGCTGGCGCCAACTCCTGAACGAAGGCCACTACGACTACGTAATAGCCACCCGCGACCGCATAGAACCCAACAAGCCCCCATATCCCGCCACGGCCAGATGGACCGAAGGAGTAGGCGCCGAGCCGATCCTCCGCAAGCCCCCAACGATCATCTTCAAGCTAACCAACCCCCTGGATCCATCGGCGTGCAACCGCTGACGCGTCTCCGGCGACAGGACCCGCCGGCCGATCGCCATACTGGCAATCCGCCGATGGACCAGATCCGAAACTTCTCGATAATCGCCCACATAGACCACGGCAAGTCGACGCTCGCCGACCGCATCCTCGAGCTCACCGGCTCGATCGACCCGAAGAAGATGCAGGCGCAGATGCTCGACTCGATGGACCTCGAGCGCGAGCGCGGGATCACGATCAAGGCGCAGGCCGTGCGGGTCGAGTACGAGGCAGCCGACGGCCAGTCCTACCACCTGCATCTGATCGACACCCCCGGCCACGTCGATTTCTCCTATGAGGTCTCGCGCAGCCTCGCCGCCTGCGAGGGCGCCCTTCTGGTCGTCGACGCCGCGCAGGGCGTCGAGGCGCAGACGGTCGCCAACACCTACCTGGCGATCGAGAACGGCCTCGAGCTGATCCCCGTGATCAACAAGGTCGACCTGCCGGGCGCCGAACCGGAGCGGGTCGCGGCCGAGATCGCCGACCTGCTCGGCGGCGACCCCGACGAAGCGCTGCGAATCTCGGCCAAGACCGGCGAGGGCGTGCGGGAGGTGCTGGAGGCGATCGTCAGCAGGGTGCCGCCGCCGGGCGGCGAGGAGAACGCGCCCAGCCGCGCGCTGATCTTCGACTCCGAGTTCGACCAGTACCGCGGCGTCGTCGCCTATGTGCGGATGGTCGACGGCGCCTTCCGCAAGGGCGAGCGGATCGTCGCGATGCAGAACGGCACCGAGGCCGACATCGACGACATCGGCTTCTTCCGTCCGGCGCTGACCCCGGTCCGTGGGATGGAAGCCGGCGACGTCGGCTACCTGATCACCGGCATCAAGGACGTCGCCAAGCTCCGCGTCGGCGACACGCTGACGACCCTGGAGCGCGCAGCCGCGGAGCCGTTGGAGGGCTACCGCGAGGTGCGCCCGATGGTCTTCTGCGGCCTGTTTCCGATCGACACCGACCGCTTCGAAGACCTGCGCGACGCGCTCGAGAAGCTGGCCCTCAACGACGCCGCGCTCAGCTGGGAGCCCGAGACCTCCGAGGCGCTCGGGTTCGGCTTCCGCTGCGGCTTCCTCGGCCTGCTCCACATGGAGATCGTGCGCGAGCGCCTGGAGCGCGAGTACGGGCTCGACCTGCTCTCGACGACGCCGAACGTGCGCTATGAGGTCCAGCTGACCAACGGCGAGCGCAGGGAGGTCCGCAGCCCGACCGAGCTGCCCGACCCGGGGACGATCGAGGCAATCGAAGAGCCCTACATCCGGGCGACGATCATCTGCCCGACCGAGCACGTCGGCGCCGTGATGGAGCTCTGCCAGGGACGTCGAGGCACCCATGTCGACATGCACTATCTGAGCCCGCAGCGGGTGCAGATCCGCTACGACATGCCGCTGGCGGAGATCGTGCTCGACTTCTTCGACTACCTCAAGTCCTCGACCAAGGGCTACGCCTCGCTCGACTACGAGCCGATCGGCAACCGTCCCTCGGACCTGGTCAAAGTCGACATCCTGCTGGCCGGGGACAAGGTCGATGCGCTCTCGATCATCGTCCACCGCGAATTCGCCTACGAGCAGGGCAAGCGCCTGGTCGCGCGCCTGCGCAAGACGATCCCCCGCCAGCTCTTCGACGTGCCGGTGCAGGCGGCGATCGGCTCCAACATCCTCGCCCGCGAGACGGTCAAGGCGCTGCGCAAGGACGTCACCGCGAAGCTCTACGGCGGCGACGTGACGCGCAAGAACAAGCTGCTGAAGAAGCAGAAAGCGGGCAAGAAGCGGATGAAGCAGGTGGGGCGGGTCGAGGTGCCGCAGGAGGCCTTCCTGGCCGTGCTCGAGATCGGCGAGTAACAAACCGCCGCCTGCTCCGCTTCGCGTCCGCGGGCGGCGGCAACGCGCCGCATCAGCGCCGCTCGCAAAGAATCAGATCGTGATGCTCGCTAATCGATGGACGAATAGACTGCCGCGACCATGACGCTGAAAACTGACGCGATAGGCAAGCAATGGCCCGCCACGAGCTACGAGGTGGGCAAGGAGAAGATCGGCGAGTACGCGCGGGTGCTCGGGATCGAGAACCCGGTGCACTTCGACCGCGAGGCGGCGAAGGCGGCCGGCTACCGCGACGTGGTGGCGCCGCCGATGTTCTGCGTCGTCTACAGCGCCCCGGCGCTCGGCCCGGCGATGTTCGACCCCGAGGTGGCGATGAACTTCGCCGCGATGGTGCACGGCGGCCAGGAGTTCGTCTGGGGCGAGCCGGCCTGCTCGGGCGACGAGATCACGACCAGCTCCAAGTGCCTGGAGATCTACGAGAAGGACGGCAAGGGCTTCTACGTCTTCGAGACCGTCTCCACCAACCAGGACGGCGCCGAGGTCGTGCGCGGCACCTGGACCAACATCGTCAGGGGGGTCTGAGATGGCCGAGCTGAAAGCGGGCGAGGGGATCCCGGAGCTGAAGGTGACGCCGGACAAGTACCTGCCGCACCGCTACGCCGGTGCCTCGGGCGACTTCAACCCGATTCACATCGACCCGGAGTTCGCCAAGGCCGTCGGCCTGCCGAACACGATTCTGCACGGCCTCTACATGATGGGCCTGACCGCGCGCGCCGCGTCGGAGGCGGCCGGGGGGGACCCGAGGTCGCTGAGGCGCCTCTCCGTCCAGTTCCGCGGCATGGGCGCGCCGGAGACCGAGATCGTCGTCAGCGGCGAGGTGAAGTCGGTCGAGGACGGCAAGGCCGTGATCGACGTGGTCGCGGCGCAGGGCGAGAATCAGACGATTCGCAATGCCGAGGCGGAAGTAGAGCTGTAGGCGTTGGGAGCGCCGGGCAACCCCTCCCAAAACGCTCGGCGGGAGCCTCGCTGGAGTGTTTTGGGAGGGGTCACCCGGCACTCCTCCTAGACTTCGTAGCGTGCTTTCCGAGAGACAGGAGTTGATTCTGAGGCTGGTCGTCGACGCGTACCTCGCGTCGGGCAAGCCCGTGGCCTCTAAGCCGATCGCGGAGCAGGCTGAGATTGAGTGGGGGGCTTCGACGGTGCGGTCGGAGCTGGCGGCGCTGGAGGCGGCCGGCTACCTGACGCATCCGCACACCTCGGCGGGCCGGGTGCCGACGGAGGTCGGCTACCGCTACTACGTCGACCGGCTGATCGAGTCCGGGACGCCGCAGCCGGCCGGCGTGGAGCTGCAGCTGTCGCGCCTGCGGCGCGAGATCGACGCGGCGATGCGCGAGACGACCGCCGCGCTCGCCCAGGTGACCGACCTGATGGCGCTGGCGACGGCGCCGGCCCCCGCCACGGCGACGATCCACCGGGTCGAGGTGCTGCGCCTGCAGCCGAACAAGGTGATGGCGATCGCGATCGCCTCGACCGGGGCGATCGCCAAGCGCGTCTTCGAGTTCGACGCGCCGGTCGATCCCGGGCTGGTCGAGTGGGCTTCGAGCTACCTCAACGAGTCGCTTTCGGGCCTCGGCGTGGGTGCGCGGATGATCGCCAACCGCCTCGCCGACCCGGAGCTGGACGAGCTCGAGTCGCGCTTCGTCGCCACCCTCGGACCCGCCTTCACCGAGCTCGAGCAGGAGACCGGCGAGAGCCTCTACATGGATGGCGCCTCGCGGCTGCTCTCCGAGGACCACCGTCGCGACCTACCGGCGGCGGACCGCCTGATGACGGCGCTGGAGCGCCGCGCCGGCATGCTCGGCATGCTGCGCTCGACCCTGGACGAGCGCTCGGTCTTCCTCTGGATCGGCGGCGAGAACCCGCAGCCGGAGCTGCGCTCGGTGAGCGTCGTCGGCGCCAACTACGGCCTCGCCCATCGCAACCTCGGCTCGGTCGGCGTGGTCGGGCCGCTGCGCATGGACTACGCGACCGCGATCGCCTCGGTGCGCGGCGCGGCGCGCGAGCTCTCGCGCTACTGCGAGTCGGTCTACGACTGATGCCCCGCGACTTCTACGAGATCCTGGGCGTATCCCGCGACGCCAACAAGGCCGAGGTGAAGACGGCCTTCCGCAAGCTGGCGCGCGAGCTGCACCCCGACGTCAACGACCACGACCCCGAGGCGGAGGAGAAGTTCAAGCAGGCGGCCGAAGCCTACGAGGTGCTCTCGGACCCCGAACGGCGCCAGGCCTACGACGTCTACGGGCACGAGGGGCTGCGCGGTGCGGGGACGGCGGGGCAGGCAGGCTTCGGCTCGGTCGAGGACATCTTCCAGGCCTTCTTCGGCAGCGGCTTCGGCTTCGAGGGGCGGCGCGGGCCGATGCGCGGCCAGGACCTGATCCACCAGGTCGAGATCTCGGCCGTCGAAGCGATGCTGGGGGCCAAGATCAAGGTGCCGAGCCACGAGGGCGAGCGCGAGATCGAGCTGCCGCCCGGCACCCAGCCGGGCAGCCAGTTCGCCCTGCGCGGCAACGGCATGCCGGGGGCCAACGGCGGCCCGCCCGGCGACATGGTGATCGCCGTCCAGGTGATCGTCCCCGAGCAGCTCTCCGAGGAGCAGCGCGAGCTGGCGGAGCGTCTGGGGGAGACCCTGGAGCCGCACAACCTGCGCTCGCGCCAGGGCGGCGGCGAGAGCTTCTTCTCCCGCGTCCGCCACTCCTTCTTCAGTTGATTCGACTGGCGGTGCGGTGCAGGCCCGATCAGGCGGAGCTTGTGCTGGCCGAGCTGATGGTCTTGGCGCCGAACGGGGTCGAGGAGGAGACCGGTCCCGGCTACGTCGAGTACGCGATCTACGGCGGCGAGGGCGAGTTGCCGGAGCTGGGCGAGCTCGCGGTGGCGGCCGGAGACGGCCTGGTCGAGGTCGTCTCGACCACCGTCCCCGACGACTGGGCGGACCGCTGGCAGGACTTCCACAAGCCCCTCCTGGTCGGCGGGCGACTGTGGCTGCGCCCCTCCTGGGAGCCGCCCCGCGAGGGCGCGATCGACGTCGTCGTCGACCCGGGCCGCGCCTTCGGCACCGGCGCCCACCCGACCACCCGCCTCTGCCTCGAGCTCCTGCTCGAGCTGGCGGAGGCCGGCGAGGCCCAGGGCCCCCTCACCGACCTCGGCACGGGCTCGGGCGTCCTCGCGATAGCCGCCGCGAAGCTGGGCTGGGCCCCGGTCAGCGGCTACGACCACGAGCCCGCATCGATTGAAGCTTCGACGGCCAACGCTGCAGTCAACGACGTCAACGTGAGCTTCGAGGTCCTCAACCTGCGCGAGCGCCTCCCCGAGCTCGGCTCAACCGTCGTCGCCAACATGACGACGCCTGTGCTGAAGGCCGTCGCGAGCCTGTTGGCGAGGCATGAAGGGGCGGGGGGAAGGACTCGGCGGAGCCTCCCCGCTGTTGCTCCGACGAGTCCTTCCCCGCGCCCCGCAACCGCCACGGTCTGCTCCGGCATCCTCCCGCCCGAGCTCGACCAAGTGGCCGCCGCATTCGCGGCGTGCGGTCTCGCCGAGGCCGACCGCCGAATCGACGGCGACTGGGCCGCCCTGCTGCTCCGCCGCTCTTAGCGACCGCCGCGTGATCTATATTGCACGGCCGTGGCTGCGGGAGTCATCACCTTCTACTGGACCGTGGTGTTCGTCCACGTCGTCTCGGTCGTGGTCGGGTTCGGACCGACGTTCGTCTACCCGATCCTCTGGCGGCACGCCCGCAAGAGCTATCCGCGCAGCCTGCCCTACATGCTTCACACCATGGAGACGATCGGCAAAGCGGTGATCGGCCCGGCCTCGTTGCTGATCCTGCTCAGCGGCATCTATCTCGTCTCCGACGGCCCGTACGACTTCAGCGCCACCTTCGTCCAGGTCGCCCTGCCGATCATCGTCGTCCTGATCCTCGCCGGGCCGCTCTACTTCGGCCGCAGCGAGGGCAAGCTGGCGGAGCTGGCCGAACGCGACATCGCGGCGTCGCCGCCCGACGGCGAGGTGCGGCTGAGCGACGAGTTCGATGCGCTCTTCCGGCAGGTCACGGTGGTCGCGAGGCTGGCCAGCCTCGCCGTTCTGGTCGCGCTGTTCTTCATGGTCGTCAAGCCCTGACGTCCTGGCCTCCGCCGGTCGCCACCTGAACGCCTCCCAACCGATCGCGATGTTCGACTCGGGGGTCGGTGGGCTGACCGTGCTCCACGAGTGCCTCGTCTCGCTGCCCGAGGAGGACTTCGTCTACCTCGGCGACACGGCGATGTTCCCCTACGGCACGCGCGACCCCGAGCGGCTGCGCGAGCGGATCCGGACGATCGCCGAGCTGCTGCTGGCCGGCGGCGCGAAGCTGCTGGTGATCGCCTGCAACACCGCGACCTCGATCGGCGAGGACGTGGCGCGCGAGGTCGGCGCCGCGCACGGGGTGGAGGTCGTGCCGGTGGTCGAGCCGCAGGCGGAGATCGCCGCCGCGATCACCGGCAGTGGCCGGGTCGGCGTGCTGGCGACGCCGAACACGGTCGCCAGCGGCGCCTACCGCCGGGCGCTGGAGGAGCAGGGCCGGGCGCTCGAGGTGACCGAGGTCGAGGCCCCCGACCTGGCGCCCTTCATCCAGGACGGCTCGCCGTTCGACCAGGCCGTGGTCGACATGGCGCGCTCCTACTGCGCGCCGCTGAAGCGGGCCGGGGTCGACACGTTGATCCTCGGCTGCACCCACTACCCGCTGGTCGCGCCGATGCTGCAGCGCATCCTCGGCCGCGACGTGCGCCTGGTCAGCGGCGGACACGCCGTCGCCGCGGCGGCGCAGCGCACGCTCGAGCGCGCCGGTCTCGCCCGGCCGCCCGACGGCGAAGGCGAGTACCGCTTCCTCTGCAGCGGCGACGTCGACTCCTTCCGCGAGCTGGGCACGCGCTTCCTCCAGATGCCGCTGGGCGACGTCGAGCGGATCGACATTCACGCCGCCGACTACCCTTCTACTCGATGAGCGTGCTCGAGCAGGTGCAGGCGGATGTTCGCACGGCGATGAAGGCCGGCGAACGCGAGCGTGCCGCTGCGCTGCGGATGATCGTCGACTCGCTGCAGCAGGACGCCAAGCTGGGCAAGGGCGACGAGCTGGCGGTGCTGCAGCGCGAGCGCAAGAAGCGGCTCGAGGCGGCCGACGCCTACCACGAGGCGAACCGGACCGAGCAGGCC
>DASSBJ010000036.1:0-6395 GCA_035698885.1 Solirubrobacterales bacterium | reverse complement strand
GCGCTGGGGGGAGGACGTTGCGCCGGGCGGCGCGGTCGACCGCGACCGGATCGGCGAGGTCGTGTTCGCCGACCCGGAGGAGCTGAAGTGGCTGGAGGCCCAGATCCACCCGCTGGTCGGCGAGCGGATCGGCGGCTGGCTCGGCTCGCTGCCGGAGGGAACCGAGGTCGCCGTGGTCGAGGTGCCGCTGCTGTTCGAGTCGGGCATGGAGGGGGTCTTCGACACGACGATCGCCGTCGTCGCCGCCGAGGACGTGCGCCGCGAGCGGGCCGCCGGGCGCGGGCACGCGCTGGTCGACGAGCGCGAGGCGCGTCAGCTCGCCCAGGCTGAGAAGGCCGCTCGCGCCGCCCACGTGATCGAGAACGACGGCAGCGTCGAGGAGCTCGAGTTGAAGCTGTCCGGCCTCGTCGAGAAGCTCAAGGGATGAGAAGAAGGGCGAGGCGCCGCCGGCGCCTGCTCGTCGCCGGCGTCGCCGTCGCGGCCGGAATCGCGGTGGGCCTGGCGCTCGGCCTGGCGGGCAGGTTCGACGACGTGATCCAGGAGCTGACGCTGCCGCTGCGCCACGAGGACATCATCCGCCAGCAGGCCGCCGACAAGCACGTCGACGCCTCGCTGATCGCCGCCGTGATCTACGCCGAGTCGCGCTTCGAAGACCAGACCTCGAAAGCCGGCGCGCGGGGGCTGATGCAGATCACGCCGGCGACGGCGAACGAGATCGAGCGGCTCAGCGGCGGCACGACCTTCAAACTGTCCGACTTGAGCGATCCCGACGTCAACATCCGCTATGGCACCTTCTACCTGCGCGAACTGCTCGCGCGCTACGACGGCAACGAGGTCGCCGCTGTCGCCGCCTACAACGCCGGCCCGACGCAGGTCGACGAGTGGGGCGGCAAGCGCCTGACGGTCGACGAGATCCCGCTCGACGAAACGCGCGGCTATGTCGCCGACGTGCTCGACAAGCAGCGCACCTACCGTGAGAAGTACGGCAGGGAGCTGGGATATTGAGCGCCGCGCCGCGCCCCCGCCTCGCCGCGCTGGCGATCGCCGTCGGCCTCGTGCTCGCCGACTCCTCGATCGTCGTCCTGGCGCTGCCGCAGATCTACCGCGAGCTCGACACCAGCGTCGCCGGGGTCACCTGGGTGCTCGTCTCGTTCAACCTCGTGATCGCGCTCGCCGCGGTCCCGGCCGCCCATCTCGCCCGCCGCATCGGACCCGGCCGCGCCGCCGCGATCGGGCTCGCCGTTTTCGCCGGCGCCGGCATCGCCTGCGGGCTAGCCGAGCATCTGAGCACGCTGATCGCCGCCCGCTGCGTGCAGGCCCTGGGCGGCGCGATGGCGGTGACCGCGGTGCTGGAGCTGTTGCCTGCCACGGTCGGCTCCGAGCGCCGCGCCGTGGCGGTCTGGGCGACGGCCGGGGCGACCGGCGCGGCGCTCGGGCCGGCGGTGGGCGGGCTGCTCACCGAGCTCGTCTCCTGGCAGTCGATCTTCCTCGTCCAGGCGCCGATCGCGATCGCCGCGGCGGTCCCGGTGCTGGCGGTCGCGCGGCACGAGGCCTCGACCGCGATCGTCTCCGCCGAGCTGCGCCGCACCGGCCGGCCGCACCTGCTGGCCAACGCGGCGCTGGCCCTGGTCTCCTCGGCGATCGCCGCCGCCCTCTTCCTGCTCGTGCTGTTGCTGATCGAAGGCTGGCGCCTCAGCCCGATCGGTGCCGCGGTCGTCGTCTCGGCGATGCCGCTGGCGGCGCTGCTCGGCGCTCGCATCGGTCCCGGTGCCGGCAGCGAGCGGGCGCGCGCGGCGGCGGGGACGATCCTTGTCACCGGTGGGCTCGGCGGACTGGCCCTGCTGCCGAAGGCCAGCGTCGTCCTGACGCTGCCGCCGCAGATCCTCGTCGGCGTCGGGCTGGCGCTCGTCCTCTCGGCGCTGACCGAGACCGCGCTGATGGGGCGGGCGCCGCAGGCGATCCACGGCGGCTGGACGATCTCCGCCCGCCATGCGGGGGTGGCGATCGGCCTGCTCGTGCTGACGCCGGTCTTCACCGCCGACATCGCCGATCAGCGACACGACGCGATCGACGCCGGGACGGCGATCGTCCTCGACGCGCGCGTCGATCCGCTGCTCAAGCTGCAGCTGGCGCAGCGGATCGAGGACCGGCTGGAAGGCGAGCGGGGCAAGGTGCCGACGATCGGCCCCGCCTTCGAGCCGCTGCCCAGCGACGCCGCAGACCGCGCCGACGTGATCCGCCTGCGGGAAGAACTCCAGGACCAGCTCGACCGCGCCGCCACCCACGCCTTCAGCCCGTCGTTCGGGCTCGGTGCGCTGCTGGGACTGTTGGCGCTGGTGCCGATCGGGCTCGCCCGGAGGGTCGATCTATGAGCGCGCGGGGCAGAGGGGGGGCGCTGGTCGCGGTAGCGATCGTCGCCTCGCTGGCGCTCGTCCTCTCCTACCTCGCGGCGGGCGGCGCCTCCTACGAGCCGGTCAAGGTCCAGGACCCGTGCGAGCCGCGGCCGTGGCGCCACCCGGAAGGGCTCGAGCAGCTCGCCGAACAGTTCTCGCTCTCCGCCCTCGACGGCGCCGCCTGCAGGCTCGGAGTCAGCCGCGAGACGCTTGCGCGGGCCCTGGCCACGCCGGCTTCGCGCGAACGCTTCGCCAAGCGCTACGGGCTCAGTGAGGCGGAGATCGCCCGGGCGGTCCGCGCCGGCCTCTTGCGCGCGGTCGACGACGCCGAACGCGCCGGGGCGCTCAACCCGCTGCTGGCGGCGCCGCTGCGCGCCGCCCTGCGACGCATCCCGATCGACCAGGCGATCGAACTGATCCAGAACGCCGAATCCCTGCTCGACAGCCTCCAAAGCTTCCTCGGGCCCGCCGGCGGCCTCATAGAACAGTTTCTTCCCTGACCGCGGCCAAGCCGCCCCGGGAGCAGAGGAGGCGGCGTTATTTCTTAAATATGAATTTCTGTTTCTTGACGTTCCAGCTGATGCCCGTGCAGAGCTCTTCCGGCGTCACCTTGAGCGCACTCGACAGCTTGATGATCGTGCCCAGCCGCGGCTCGCGGCCGCCGCGCTCGAGCAGCGAGATCTCGGTGCGGTGCAGATCGCAGCGGAAACCGAGCTCCTCCTGGGAGAGTTCCGCTTTTTTGCGCGCTTTGCGCAGGCTTATGGCAAATCGGTCGCGTGGTTTCATCGGTTGGGATTCTCTGTGTTCGATGACAGGAGTACTACAGACAGATGACTACGGGCGAAAACCTGTACGTTTATCCTAGTCGCGCAGGCTCGCTAAGGTCACGCGATGCCCGAGTTCAAGCTGAACCCCGCCTATACGCCGACCGCCGATCAGCCGCAGGCGATCGCCGGGCTGGCGGAGGGGCTGGAGGCCGGCGAACGCTTCCAGACGCTGCTCGGCGCGACCGGCACGGGCAAGACCTTCACGATGGCGGGGACGATCGCGGCGGTGCAGCGGCCGAGCCTGGTGATCGCGCACAACAAGACGCTGGCGGCGCAGCTCTGCAACGAGTTCCGCGAGTTCTTCCCCGAAAACGCGGTCGAGTACTTCGTCTCCTACTACGACTACTACCAGCCGGAGGCCTATGTCCCGGCGCAGGACCTGTACATCGAGAAGGACTCCTCGATCAACGACGAGATCGACCGCCTGCGCCACGCGGCGACGGCGGCGCTGTTCGCGCGCCGCGACGTGATCATCGTCGCCTCGGTCTCCTGCATCTACGGGATCGGCTCGCCGCAGGTCTACAACGAAAAAATGCAGCTGTTCAAGGTCGGTGAGGAGGTGGACCGCGACGAGGTGCTGCGCAAGCTGGTCAAGATGCAGTACCAGCGCAACGACTCGGTGCTCGGTCGCGGCGCCTTCCGGGTGCGCGGCGAGGTGCTGGAGATCATGCCCTCCTACGCCGAGTCGGCCTACCGGATCGCCCTCTTCGGCGACGAGATCGAGTCGATCCAGCACTTCGACCCGCTGACCGGCGAGGTGCTCGACACGATCGACCACGTCTCGGTCTGGCCGGCCTCCCACTACGTGACCAAGGACGAGACGCTGGAGCGCGCGGTGGAGGAAATCCGCCACGAGCTCAACGCCCGCACCGCCGAGCTCGAGGGGGAGGGGAAGCAGCTCGAGGCGCACCGGCTGCGCCAGCGCACCGCGTACGACATCGAGATGCTGAAGGAGCTCGGCTTCACCTCGGGGATCGAGAACTACTCCCGCATCCTCGACGGCCGCCCGCCGGGCAGCCCGCCGCACACGCTGATCGACTACTTCCCCGACGACTTCGTCGTCTTCGTCGACGAGTCCCACCAGACGATTCCGCAGATCGGCGGCATGTACGAGGGGGATCGCTCGCGCAAGCGGACCTTGATCGACTACGGCTTCCGCCTGCCGTCGGCGATCGACAACCGGCCGCTCAAGTTCGACGAGTTCCTGGAAAGGGTCGACCAGCTGGTGATGGTCTCGGCGACGCCGGGGCCGTTCGAGCGGGCGGAGTCCTCGCGCACGGTCGAGCAGATCGTCCGCCCGACCGGGATCATCGACCCGGAGATCGAGCTGCGGGCGACGAAGAACCAGATCGACGATCTGATGAACGAGATCAAGCTGCGCGCCGACGCCGGCGACCGCGTCCTCGTCACGACGCTGACCAAGAAGATGGCCGAGGACCTGACCGAGTACCTGCTCGAGTACGGGGTGAAGGTCCGTTACCTGCACTCGGAGATCGACACCCTGGAACGGATCCAGATCGTGCGCGAGCTGCGGCTCGGCGAGTACGACGTGCTGGTCGGCGTCAACCTGCTGCGCGAGGGCCTCGACCTGCCGGAGGTATCGCTGGTCGCGATCCTCGACGCCGACAAGGAGGGCTTCCTGCGCGGCGAGACCAGCCTCGTGCAGACGATCGGGCGGGCGGCGCGCAACGTCAACGGACGGGTGCTGATGTACGCGGACCGGGAGACCGACGCGATGCGGGCGGCGATGAGCGAGACCGAGCGCCGCCGCGCGATCCAGCTCGCTTACAACGAGGAGCACGGGATCACGCCGGCGACCGTGCGCAAGGGGATCTCCGAGATGGCCGAGTTCCTGGCGATGGAGGACAGGGCGCCGAAGAAGCGCCGCCGCAAGGCGAGCGGCGACTTCGCCGACCCGGCCGAGCTGCAGAAGACGATCGTCTCGCTGGAAGAGGAGATGCTGGCGGCGGCCGACGACCTGCGCTTCGAGGAGGCCGGCCGCCTGCGCGACGAGCTCAAGGAGCTGCGCCGCGACCTCGACGGGATGACGGCTGGCGCCTAGCCCGCGTCGGATCGGACGCCTCAGCGAGGATCGCTGCCGTAGGAGGTCGACCGATGGCGGATCGCGGCGACGCGGATCGTCTTGCCGCCGTCGGTCAGCTGGTAGAGGATCCGGTAGGAGCCGACCCGGAGAGAGCGGAGCCCGCGCAGCTTCCCCCGCAGTGGATAGCCGGCACGCGGATCGCGCTCGAGCAGGCCGAGCGCGTCCTCGATCGCGTCGATCAGCGGCCATCCCAGCTCGAGCAGCTCGCGACGAGCGCGCCGGGCGAGGACGAGGCGAGCCAACGCTCAGCCGGCGGTCGGGCGACGCTCGGAGAGCTCACCGCGGAGCTCGGCCAGGGTGACCGTCTCGCCCCGCTCGATCTCGCCGAGGCCCGCCTCCAACGCGGCGAGAGCATCCGGATCGGAGAGAATCTCCGCGGTCTCCTCCAGCGCCTCATACTCGTCGATCGGAACCAGGGCGGCAGCCGGAGCCCCGTTGCGGGTCACGAGCACGTGATCGCGCCGATCGCTGACATCGTCGAGCAACCTGCTGAGGTTGCTGCGCAACTCACGTACGGGGACGGTCTTGGCCATCAGGGCAGTGTACACCCTCGTGTACACGCTATGGCCTCGTTGCGGCCACATGGGAGTTCAAACCCGCGACCTTCGGGTTATGAGCCCGGAAGCATTCGAAGCCGTACGTTCGGCTGACGGCTGGCGCCTGAGCTACCCCAGAAGCTTCACCGCCTTGGCGCTGTCGGCGTGGAACTCGCCCCGGACCAGCTTGCCGTCCGCGTCGAACTTCATCACGTGGACGAATGGCGATTCGAAGCTGCCATTGTCGTTGCCGGCGCGTTGCGTGCCGAGCACGACGACGGTGTCGCCGGCATCGAGGAACTCTTTCGGCTCGACGCTGAACGACGACCAGTAGTTGGGGATCTGGGCGAAGTTGGCCATGATCGCGTCGCGGCCTTGGGTCTCGCCGCCGAGCGGCAGCTCCTCGGACGTGTACCAGACGGCATCCTCGGCGAAGTCGGCCTGCAGGGCCTCGAGGTCGCCGCGGCCGAAGGCCTCGTACGCGGTCCGGGCGGTGTCGACGTTTGACATCTCTCCTCCTTGGTCGAAATTCCCC
>DASSBJ010000035.1:0-16201 GCA_035698885.1 Solirubrobacterales bacterium | reverse complement strand
TACGGCGGGGCGTTCGTCGGCCTGATGCTGCTCTTCGACCTGGTCGGACTCGGCCTGCTGGCGCTGCTCGCGCGGCGCGGCGGCAGCTACCGCGGCTTCTGGGTGTGGCTGCTCGCGATGCCGCTGCTCGGCTCCTTCTCGTTGCTGCGCTTCGACCTCGTGCCGACGACGATCGCGATCGCGGCGCTGGTCGTCATCCACCGGCGCCCTGGCTGGTTCGGCGCGCTCGCCGGGCTCGGCGCTGCGATCAAGGCCTGGCCGGTCGTGCTGCTGCTCGGCGAGTGGGACCGGCGTCGCCTGCTCCCCGCCGGCGTCGCGGCAGCCGCCGTGCTCGCGCTGGTCTTCGGGGTCTCGGCGCTCGCCTTCGGCGACCCGGCTTCGTTCCTCGGCGCGCAGGGCGGCCGCGGGCTGCAGGAAGAAGCCGTGGCGACCCTGCCCTGGCAGCTGAAGGCGATCGTGACCGGAGTCCTACCCCAGCGCGCGATCCACTACGGCGCCTGGCAGATCGACGAACCCGGCGCCGGCGCGGTCGCGACCGCGCTCGAGCTGCTGAGCGCCGCCGCGCTGGCGGCGGCGGCCGCCTGGTGGTGGCTGCGGGCGCGGGCGATCCGGGCAGGCCAGAGCCACCTCGCCGAGCCGACCGTCAGCCGCGACTTCGTCTTCACCGTGGTGCTGCTGCTCGTCGTCACCAGCCGCGTGCTCAGCGCCCAGTACATGGTCTGGCTGGTGGGCCTGGCCGCCATCGTCCTCTCCGCCTCCGACACACGCCTCTCCCGCCCCGCCTGGACCGTGGTCGCCGCCGCCGCCCTGACCACCTTCCTCTTCAAGTCTCCAGCCGCGATCGCCACCCGCGACCTGCTCCTGCTCGCCGCCGCGGCCGACGCCTCATTGGTGATGGTCTCCTTGCTGAGAGAAGTTAGGGGTAAGATGGTATCTTACGTCGATGAAAACCACCGTCTCCAGCAAGGGCCAGATCGTGTTGCCGGCTGAGCTTCGCCAGCAGGACGGCATCGAGCCTGGGCAGGAATTCGAGGTCGAGCGTATCGAGGCCGACGAGTACCGCCTGACGAGGGTCTCTCCCCTCCCGAATGAAGGCCTGGTCGACTGGCTGCTCGCCTGTCCCCAGAAGGGCTACTTCGTCCCGATTGAGTCCGAGTTGACCGACACCCTGTGAAGTATCTCGTCGATGCCAACGTCCTCTCCGAGGCGACCAAGCCCAGCCCCGACCCGAAGGTCGTCGAATGGCTGCGGCGCAACGAGCGAACGGTCGTGGTCGATCCAGTGGTCCTCGGTGAGGTCCGCTTCGGCATCCTGCGGCTGAAGCGAGGCGCACGGCGAGCCAAGCTCGAACAGTGGTTTGAGCAGGGCATTCGCAACCTCCAGTGCGTGCCCTTCGACTCGACGGTGGGCCTGCGATGGGCACAACTCCTCGCCGACCTTCGCCGCCGTGGCCGACCGATGTCGGTGAAAGACAGTCTGATCGCCGCCAGTGCGCTTGCTCATGATCTCGCCGTAGCGACGCTCAACACACGCGATTTTCAACCGGCCAAAGTCCGAATCGTCGATCCGTCGTCTTAGGATCTCGTCGACCAGAGCCGGACGACGTTCATCGCAGAGAGTGGGCAGCTCGGGATCGCGGAGTCGCAAATCGACTTCTTCGAGGTGACTGGCGCTTTCGAGATCCCGCTACACGCCATGCGGCTCGCGGAGAGCGGGGCCTACGATGCAATCGTGGCGGCGGGACTCGTTGTCGATGGGGGCATCTACCGTCACGAGTTCGTCGCCGATGCGGTGATCAGCGGGCTGATGCGGGTCCAACTCGACACCGGCGTTCCGGTCATCTCGGCTGTCCTCACTCCGCACCACTTTCACGAGCACGAGACCCATCGCGCCTTTTTCTTCGAGCACCTTGAAACGAAGGGGGTCGAGGCTGCGCGAGCTTGCGCTCACACGATCGATGCGCTCGACCGCTTGCCGGCCTCCGCCTAACACCCTCAGGATCGAGTCTGCTGATTTAGGCGGCTGGGTCTCCGGCGACGACCAGGCGCAGCCCGACATCCAACTCGGGCTGCTGAAGAAGGTCGCCGTACCGTGCCTCCCAGGTGCCGTCGGAGAGATCTCTACTCAGGTGACGGATCGCGCTGTCGACCCGAGCCCTGGGAAGCATCCGGAATACCGACGTGCCGTCGCGCACGCGCGGGTCGAGGTAGGCGCCGGGACGGCCGGTAACGCGAGGTGATCAATCCGTCCAGGTTGTCAAGGTAGTCGCGCGTCAACCAGAAACGTCCGGCGGCAGCCGGGTCGGCGTTGAGGAGGAGGACGCGATCACGCGCAACCCGCCGCATCTCGGCCAGGCCCGCCTCGCGATCCCTCCAGTGATGGTCGCTGATGATCGCCATCGCCACATCGAAGCTGTCGTCCTCGAAGGGCAGCGCTTCGGCGCCCGCCCGGATCACGGGCGCAGCGCCCTCAGGGCGCTGAGCGATCATCACCGCGGACGGCTCGACCGCGGTCAGCTCGCGGCTGCGGGGCTCGTAGGAACCCGTTCCAGCACCGACGTTGAGCACCGTCCGTGCCTCGCCGAGCGCCGCTTCGATGTGCGCGGCAATCCTCGGATCCGTGCGTCGGGCCGCCGAGTAGCCTCGACCCAGTTCGTCGTAGGTCGCGGCATCTGTTGAGCTCATTGGTGGCTCGTCAGTCAGTGGCCGCCATCACGCGGGTGACGCTGTCGCCGACGAAACAGGGCTTCTCGTTGCCCTCGACCTCGAGCGTGAAGCGGGTCACGACCTCCCACCAGCCGCCGCCCTTCTCGTCGATCGAGATGACCTCGGCTTTGCCGCGGACCTTGGAGTCGACGGGAACGGGGGCGGGGAAGCGGATCTTGTTCCAGCCGTAGTTGACGCCGAGGGCGAAGCCGGTCGAGGAGATCAGCTCCTTGCGGAAGCCGTCGACCATCGCCAGGGTGAGGTTGCCGTGGGCGATCGTCGTGCCGTAGGGGCTCTCGCTCTTCGCCCGCTCGACGTCGACGTGGATCCACTGGTCGTCGCGGGACAGCTCGGCGAACGCGTCGATGTCCGCCTGGCTCACCGTGCGCCACTCGCTCGGGCCGACCTGCTGCCCGAGCAGCGACCGCATCCCCTCGACACCCTCTATCTCGACGGTTGCCATCGGGCGCAAGCCTAAATGCAAACTGCCATTACAGCTCGGAAATGTCATGTCGGGCGCGAATCTCATCGAGATCGCCAGCCCAGCCCCTGCCTTCCATGACATCGTCAGGGTGAAGCAAGCGCAAGCCCGGGATGCGCTTGAAATGGCCGATGTTCCGGGAAACAAGGGTTGACCCGGTCTCAAGGCAAATACCAGCCTGCAGGGCATCGCGAACGTCGATCGGCTTGCCCCGCCGGCGCAGCTCGGCGAGCAGCTCGCCCCCTCGTAGACCGGCCTTACGCGTGAGCGTCAGCACAGGGGCGCCGAGAACCGCGTGAACCGGCTTGGGGTTCTCGCGGTATGAGCGCGCCAGCGCCAACTCGAAGGCAGAGACCGCCGTGACTCGGTAGCCACCGCCGCGGCTTAGGTCACGGAGGAGGTCGCAGCCGGGTCCGGCTCCGCGGAGGTAGTCGATCAGGATGTCGGAGTCGAGGACGGGTCCGACCACGTTGCCCACACCTCCTCCCGTGTCCGCTCCCACTCCGCGACATCGCTCGCGCTCCACGCCCCCTCAGCCTCAGCCAGGGCGCTATCCATCGCCCCTTTGCCCGAAGGGGCGAGGTGACGCTCCAGTGCCTCCTCGACTATCGCCGAGAAGCCGCGCATTCCGCGTTCCGCCGCTTTCGCTCTGAGGCGGGTGTAAGTGCTGTCGCTGAGCTCAATCGTGGTGCGCATCGCCTTCTGCACTCTAGCATTCAAATGCACCACCTAAATAGAGACCGGCTTGACGACCAGTCCTTCGATCTCTTCGAAGTCGGCTGGATTGCAGGTGTATAGGGGGAGGTCGTTCGCCAGGGCAGTGGCGGCGATCATCGCGTCGTAGGCGCGCGCTGCCGTCTTGCGCCCGCGGCGGCGCAGGGAGCCGGCGACGGTGCCGAAGGCTCTCGCCGCGACGGCGTCGAAGGGCAGCGGCTCGAAGTCGGCCTCGGCCTGCTGGAGGTGGGCCTGGCGCCG
The DNA here is from genome assembly GCA_035698885.1 of Solirubrobacterales bacterium. Classification (GTDB taxonomy): domain Bacteria; phylum Actinomycetota; class Thermoleophilia; order Solirubrobacterales; family 70-9; genus VRUE01. Next base: position 12,040 of record DASSBJ010000035.1, on the reverse strand, counting down.
TGCCCGCTCGTCCTCGTCGGCGGCGACGAGCGGGCCGACGGCCAGCTCGGCCAGGGTGACCGCGGCGACCAGCGGCTCGTCGGGCAGCACCGAGGCGTCCGCCAGGCGTCCCAAAAGGATGACCGTCGAGGTGTCGAGCAGGCCGCGACTGCGGTGCGGCGAGCCTTCGCTCACAAGCTCGAGTCGAGCAGGCGGTCGAGGTCCGCCCGCAAGGCGACCGGGTCGACGCTCGGCAAGTTGCGCCGGCGGGCCACCAGGGCCTCGGCGGAGAGCGCCGGGCGCAGCGGCTGCAGCTCGGCCACCGGCTTGCCCGAGCGGGTGATCGTAATCCGCTCGCCGCGCGCGGCGCGGTCGACGATCTCGCCGCCCTGGTTGCGGAGCTCGCGAATGCTGACCCGGGTCATCGTGGGTTGAATGTATCACGCGTGATACATAGAACGCGAGACGGGCGCCCATCTACGCCACCAGCCTGACTTCAAAAGTTGGGAGGACGAGCGCGCCCGCCCCACCGAGCAGGGCGAGGATGCGGCTCACGTAGGCGGTCGTCTCGGGAATCGAGGGGACGCAGTGACAGGCTTCGACCGGCGCGGGGCCGGCGTTGTAGGCGGCCAGCGCGAGCTGCGGCGATCCGAGCTGGCCGATCAGGTCGGACATCAGGTGGGCCTGGGCGTCGATCGCTTCGAGCGGGTCGAAGGGGTCCCGTAGGCCGTAGGAAGCCGCCGTGCCCGGGATGAACTGCGCGATGCCCTGGGCCCCGGCGGGCGAGACGGCGAAGGGGTTGAAGTTCGACTCGGCCATCAGCTGGGCCGCGAGCAGCGCGGCGGAGACGTTCCAGCGGGCGGCGGCGCGCAGCAGCGGAGCGCGGAAGCGCGACGGGACGAACGCCGGCAGCCCGGCGCCGGCGGATAGGGAGCCGTCTCCCCCGCCCGTCGCTCCGTTCGCGCCGACGGAGTTCCCGGCCGCCGAACACGGAGCCGGCGGCCGGTCGAATCCGTAGTGCCAGCTCTCCCAGGAGTAGCGCTGGACGAAGCCGAAGCGCGAGGCGTTCGCGGCCAGCCAGCCGTATGCCGATTCCGGCCCCAGGTCGAGCTCGGTCGCGCAGCGGTGCAGCGAGTGGCCCGGCGGCGCGACCCAGCGCGGGTCGGGATGGGCGGCGAAGAGCGCCGCCTGTTCGGCGTCGGAGCGGAAGCCCGAGTTGACGACGAGCGTCACGCCCGCGTGCGCAGCGGCGGCCGACATGCGGTCGAAGGCGGCGGCGACGTCGGGGCGCATGCCCTCGCCGTTGCGGTAGGCGAGCGGGCCGCTGTAGCCGCCGCCGCTCGCGGACGCCGGCATCCCTCCCATGGGACTTGCCGGGGCGGCCGCTTCGGCGACGGCCGACGCTTCGACCCGGTGCCCGTCGACGTCACCGGTCACCGCCGCCCTCGCCCGCACCGGCGCGAACGAGGCCAGATCCGGAAATCCAACCTCCAGTCGCCGCGGCGCAACCCCGTTCCCCCGTGCCACGTCGATCGCCGCCGACCGCGCCCGCGCCAGGTAGACGACCTTCTCCATGTGCATGGGATTCGGCAGCCCGTTCGGCAACGTCGGCGGCGCCAGCAGCCGCGGCAGGTCGTCGCGCATCGACCGCGCCGCCGATATGGCGGCGAGGTCCGCCGCCCGCTGCGCCCGTCCCTTCCCCGTGATCGCCCCGGCGATCGCGACCAGCGCCAGCGCCGCGACGATCAGCGCGAAGGCGCCGCCCAGCGCCGACAGCAGCGCCTGGCCGTCCTCTCTGCGAGCTTCCATGCCGCGACCCTGGCGGGCCGCGACGCGCGCGTGGTGCGCTGAATCGAAGAATTCAGCGGCGGCTTTGTGTCAGATCTGCTCCGGGACCATCTCGATGGCTCCGCAGGGGCACTCGGCTACGCAGAGGCCGCAGCCCTTGCAGAAGTCGAGGTCGATCTCGTAGCGCTCGCCCGGCTCGCCGAGCTTGATCACGGCGTTGTCGGGGCAGACGCCGTAGCAGTTGTCGCAGGAGAAGCAGTTGCCGCAGGAGAGGCAGCGGCGCGCCTCGAAGACCGCGCTCTGCTCGTCGAGCCCGGCTACGACCTCGGCGAAGTTCGAGGCCCGGCGCGCGGCCTCGAGCTGCGGCTGCACGGTCCGCGGCGCGTCCGAGTAGTACCACGTGTTGAGGCTCTCGAAGGTGGCGAGCTGGTGACGCGGAGCGGGATCGAACGCCTCGCCGCGCAACCAGCGGTCGATGTGACGAGCCGCCTTCTTGCCGTGACCGACGCCGACCGTCACCGTGCGCTCGGCCGGGACCATGTCGCCGCCGGCGAAGATCCCCTCGCAGCCGGTCATCATGTTCGGCCCGACCTCGACGACGCCGTCCTGCACCTCGATCCCCGGCACCCCGTCGAGCAGCGAGAGGTCGGCTTCCTGTCCCAGCGCCAGGACGAGCGAGTCCGCCTCGAGCTCCTCGACCTCGCCGGTCGGCTGCGGGAAGCCGGACTCGTCGAGCTCCATCCGCTCGAGCGCCAGCTTGCCGCCCTCGAAGTGCTTGACGGTCGAGAGCCAGCGCATCTCGATCCCCTCCTCGGCCGCCTCCTCGACCTCGAAGTCGTGCGCCGGCATGCGCTCACGGGTGCGCCGGTAGACGACCACCGCGTCGGTCGCGCCGAGCCGCTTGGCGGTGCGCGCCGCGTCCATCGCCGTGTCGCCGCCGCCGTAGATCGCCACCCGGCGGCCCAGCCGCGGGCGTTCCTCGCCCTCCATGCTCTCGAGCAGCGAGACCGCGTCGACGATCCGGTCGGCCTCGCCCGCCGGCACGTAGGCGCGGCGGCCGATGTGGGCGCCGACCGCGAGGAAGGCGGCGTCGAAGCCGCCCTCGCGCATCGCCTCGAGCGCGTTGTCGACCGTCGTGTTCAGCTTCAGCTCGACGCCGAGCTCGAGGATCCGCCGCACCTCGACCTCGAGCACGTCGCGCGGCAGGCGGTACCGGGGGATGCCGAAGCGCATCATCCCGCCGGGCAGCGAGCCGGCCTCGTGGATTGTCACCGCGTGCCCGAGGCGGGTCAGGTGGTAGGCCGCCGAGAGCCCCGATGGGCCGGCGCCGATCACCAGCACGCGCTTGCCGCTCGGCTCCGCGTCGAGCTCGACCTGCCAGCCCTGGCGGATCCCCTCGTCGCCGAGGAAGCGCTCGACCGAGTGGATCCCCACGGCCTCGTCGAGCTGCGCCCGGTTGCAGGCGGTCTCGCAGGGGTGGTAGCAGACCCTTCCCATGATCGCCGGAAACGGGTTCTCCTCGACCAGCTTGCGCCAGGCGCGCTCGTAGCCGCCCTCGCCCTCCTCGGCCTCATACAACCAGGCCTGGATGTTCTCCCCCGCCGGGCAGGCGTCGTTGCAGGGCGGCATCCGGTCGACGTAGACGGCGCGCTCGGTGCGCCAGCTGCCGGTCTTGTTGGCGAGGCTGGAGCCGACGTCGAGCGTGATCGCGTAGGGCTTGTCCATCACGATCCTCCCTCCGTTTCCGACTTTTTCCACACCCTGGTGTGGTCGATGTCGGGTACGCCGCTGTCCAGCAGCCCGTAGCGGGCGATGTTGGCATCGGCGATCGCCTGCAGCCGCTCGATCACGTCGCCGCGCGGCGGGTCGCCGAACAGGTGGGCGTAGCGGCGCTGTGGCTTCAGGCAGTCCTCGACCGGGACCCGGCGGCGGATCTTCGACACCGCGACGACCTCGCCGTCGGCCGCCTCGAAGACCGGGAAGAGGCCGCTCTCGACGACCAGCCGCGCGAGCCTGATCGTGTCGGCCGCGTCGGCCCCCCAGCCGAGCGGGCAGGGAACGAAGACGTGGATGTAGCGCGGTCCGTGCAGCCCCATCGCCGTCTCGACCTTGCGCTCGAGGTCGTGCAGGTCGGCGACGGTCGCGGTGGCGACGTAGGGGATGCCGTGGGCCATCGCGATCCGCGGCAGGTCCTTGCCCTGGCCGAACGCGTTGCCGGGATGCTCGCGACCGATCGGCTTGGTGTTGGCGGTGCGCGCGGCCGGCGGCGTCGCGCCGGAGCGCTGCACGCCGGTATTCATGTAGGCCTCGTTGTCGTAGCAGACGTAGAGCACGTCGTCGCCCCGCTCGAACATGCCCGAGAGGCAGCCGAAGCCGATGTCGACCGTGCCGCCGTCGCCGCCCTGGCCGACCACCCGCACGTCCTCGCGGCCCTTCGCCCGCAGCGCGGCGGCGACGCCGCTGGCGACCGCCGGCGCGTTGCCGAACAGCGAGTGGATCCACGGAAGCTGCCAGGAGGACTCCGGGAAGGGAGTCGAGAAGACCTCGAGGCAGCCGGTCGCGTTGGCGGCGATCAGCTTGCCGTCGGTCGCCCGCATCGCGGCGTCGAGCGCGTAGCGGGCGCCGAGCGCCTCGCCGCAGCCCTGGCAGGCGCGGTGGCCCGAGGTGAGCGTGTTGGAGCGGTCCATGCGCGCCTGCACGGTGCGCTGCTCGGGGTCGAGCAGGCGGTTGCCGGCGGCGAAGCTGCCCACCTGGTAGAAGCGCACCCGCTGCCCGTTCGAGCCGGCCATCAGTGCGACCTCGCCCCGACGATGCCGCTTTCGCGCAGGATGTTCTCGGCGTGCGGCCCGCTGCGCCCGCCGGACGCCATCCGCGCGAGCTCCGCCTCGACCCGCTCGCGGTCGAGGTCGAGGAAGGTCAGCGGCTCCAGCCGGTCCTCGACCGCCCGCTCGAACAGCGCCCGCAGCGAGCGCCTCGTGATCGGGCGGCCGCCGAGGCCGGCGATGACGGTGTAGCCGTGCAGGTCGATCCCCGAGAGGGCCATGCGGACGTTGGCCGAGACGATGCCGCCGATCCCGACCGCCAGCGCCTTCTCCAGCACGACGACCCGCTCGGCGCCGGCCAGCGCGGTCCGCACCTCCTCCAGCGGGAAGGGACGAAACGACTTGATCGCCAGGGCGCCGATCTTCACGCCCCCCTCCCGCAGCTCGTCGATCGCGTCCTCGATCGTGCCGAGGACGGAGCCGAGCGCGACCACGATCGTCTCCGCGTCCTCGGTCCGGTAGCCGCGCAGCAGGCCGCCCGAGGCACGGCCGAAGGCGAGCTCGAACTCGGCCGCGACCTCGGGGATCGCCTCGAGCGCCTGCATCTGCTTGGCGTGGGCGAGGTACCTGACCTCGGCGAAGGCCTCCGGGCCGACCATCGCGCCGATCGTCACCGGGTCGGCCGGGTCGAGCACCTGGCGCGGCTCGAACGGCGGCAGGAAGGCGTCGACCTGCTCGGCCGTGGGCAGGTCGACCCGCTCGTAGGCGTGGGTGAGGACGAAGCCGTCCATGCAGACCATCACCGGCAGCGAGAGACGCTCGGCGAGGCGGAAGGCCTGGACGTGCAGGTCGGCGGCCTCCTGGTTGGCCTCGGCGTAGAGCTGGATCCAGCCGCAGTCGCGCTGCGACATCGCGTCGGAGTGGTCGTTCCAGATGTTGATCGGCGCGCCGATCGCCCGGTTGGCGACGGTCATCACGATCGGCAGGCCGAGGCCGGAGGCGTTGTAGAGGGCCTCCGCCATGTAGAGCAGACCCTGGCTGGCGGTCGCGGTGTAGGCGCGGGCGCCGGTGGCCGAGGCGCCGATGCAGACCGAGAGCGCCGCGAACTCGGACTCGACCGTGACGTACTCGCAGCCGCCCAGCCGTCCTTCGCGGACCAGGTCGGAGAGCCCCTCGACGATATGGGTCTGGGGTGAGATCGGATAGGCGCAGACGACCTCCGGCCGGCACAGCCCCACCGTCTCCGCGACCGCGGCCGAGCCCTCGAGCTGCCTAAGCACCGGCCACCCCGGTGCGCGCGCTCCCGACCTCGTGGAAGCATGCCGCGGCGGCGGCGGCGTTGCGCTCACCCACCTCGCCGCGAAAGCGCTCGCGGATCGCCTCGATCACCGAACCGAGCCGAAGCGCCCCCGTCAGCGCGGCGAAGCCGCCGAGCAGCGCGGCGTTGGGCATCGGGCGCCCGACGTGCTCGCGCGCCAGCTCGGTCGCCGGCACGCTCGACAGGCGCTCGGGCCGGCAGCGCTCGCTCAGCTCCTCCAGGCCCAGCTCGGCGAGGTCGCGGCTGCTGTTGATCAGCACGTAGCCGTCGGGCCGCAGTCCGGCGAACAGGTCGACCTGGTGCAGCAGGGTCGGGTCCTGGACGATAAGCGCGTCGGGCTCGGCGATCGGCTCGCGGGTGCGGATCGGCGTGTCGCCGAAACGGCAGAAGGAGACCACCGGCGCCCCGGTCCGCTCGGAGCCGAAGCTGGGGAAGGCCTGCGCGTGGAGCCCCTCGTCGAAGGCGGCGACGGAGAGCAGCTCGGCAGCCGTGACCACGCCCTGGCCTCCGCGGCCATGGATGCGCACCTCGAAAGTCGTCCTCAGCCCCTCCATCCCGATCAACGTAGAGCCGCCGATGGCCGATTTCATCCGTGGTTGACGACAGTCCAGGCGCGGCGAATTACGGACGGCGACCCGGGCAGGGCGCCGAGCAGCGCGGCGCGCGCCGCAAGCCAGCCGAGCGGGCGCTTGAGAACGGCGGCGCGCAGGCCGAGGTCGATCAGGTCGCGGACCGCGAGCGCGGTGAGGGCGCGGTCGACCGCGAGGTCGGCGCGCAGCACAGCCGCACTCGGGCCGATCCGGGGCTCGCCGAGCAGCGGGCGCAGGAACGGCGGCGGCAGGTGGACGACCGCGGCTGACTCGCGGGCTAGGGGCAGGGCGGCCGCGACGGTGTCCAGAGCCTCCGGCTCGGGAGAGAGAGACAGCCGGCAGATGCAGCCGCGCGAGGCGACCGCCGCGTCCGGCAGGTGCGCGGCGACGCGCTCCTCCAGGGCGCGGGCGCCGGCCGTGGCGACGAGCGTCGAGCGCGCCGCCCTGCCCGGATCCAGATCGATCAGCAACGCCGCCCGGTCGGGCTCGGACGCGGCGCAGGCGAGAGCCGCGGCGGCCGCCCGCGACCCGGCCGCGGCGCCGACCCGGGTCACCAGCACGACCGCACTCATGCCGTCGCTCCCTTCCGGTGTGATCTATCCCTCCATGGGAGGCAAGAGTCACATCGGAAGCTCATTTCGGCCTCGCCTGGGCCGAGGAGCCGATGGCGAGGGCTCGGGCGAGCGCCGGGATCGGCGAGGGCGGTCGCAGGCGGACGTCGACCCGGCCGCCGTGGACGGAGACGTCCACGTCGTCCTCCACCCAGCCGGGCACCGCTTCGCGCGCCGCCTTCACGGCAGGCCGACCGGAGGCGAGAGCCAGCGCCCCAGCCTCGGCGGCGCCATCGGCAAGCGTCAGCGAATAGCCCGCGACCAGCAGTTGCAGCGCGAGCAGACCGGCGAGCAACAACGCGGGGAGCGCCGCCACGAGCTCGACCGTCGACTGCCCCTCCTCGCTTTGAGACAGCCCCCTACCCACCGCCCGGCTCCAATGCGGCGCTCGCGCCGACCAGCAGCACTGGCATCGCGGGCACGATCCGCGGTATGGCGACGCGCACGGAGACACTGCCGTCGTCGCTGACCTTGGCGCCGTCGCGCAGGCCGGACGGCAGCGCCTTCCTCGCCGCCCGCGCCGCGTCGCCTCCCACCAGCCCGGCCCGGGCTCCCGCCCGCGCCGCGATCCCCGCCGACCACATCGCATAGCCGGCGATTCCAATTTGCGCCGCCACCAGAATCGCCAACAACAGGAATGGAACGACGCCGATCAGCTCGACCGACGCGGTCCCATCCTCCCTGCGAACGCTGTTGGCGATCTGGTGCGGCACGGCACGACCGTCCCAGACACGGACGCGCGCGTGGTGCGCAAAATCAAAATCTTCTGTAAATCCTTACGCGCGAAATCGCAACGCGGCGATTGCTCAATAGGTGTTCGCCTCGGTCCAGACCTTCCAGATCGCACCGACCGAGGCGCCGAGCAGGAGGATCCAGGCGAGGGTGCCGCCGCCGCTGGCGAGCATCTCGTCGCTGCCGGCGACCAGCAGGGCGATCAGGCCGAGCGCCCCGTAGAGGATCGCGCGGCGGCCGTCGCTGAGCGCCACCAACGTCAGCTGCCGCTGGCGACCGAGCACGAACAGGGTCCAGGCGATGCCGGCGAGGAAGCCCATCGTGATCGCCGTCAGGATCGTGTCGGCGGCGTTGCCCCCGTGCGGCGCGAAGGCCACCGCAAGGGCGAGCAGCATCACGATCCCCGCGTTTCTCACGGTCTGCATGGCGAAAATTGTACGGGCCTTGCGCCCAGCCGCCCGCGGGCGGAATGTCTTCTACTTCTTCGTCATCACGACGATGCCGAAGGCGACGGCCGCCAGCGTCAGCGCAAGGGCCACCACCCCGAGCACAGCGGCGCCGCCGGCCGCCAGCGGTCGCCCGCTCCGGTTGAGGTCGACGAAGCGGGCGCCGCCCCAGATCGCCAGCGAGAAGACCGCGGTCACCCCGACGCCGGCGACGAACGAGGCGATCACCGTCTGGATCAGCTCCTTGCTCTGCACGATCGTCGCCATCGCCCACATCTCCTAGCCGGCCGGCACCGGCGCCCCCTGCTGAGCGCGCCGGACGAAGATCGCGGCGATCAGCCCGACCGACATCAGCGTCACCAGCAGCGGGCCGAGCGCGCCGCTGCCGAAGACATGGGTCAGCGCGTAGGCGGCAGCGCCGATCGCCGCCGCCGCCGGCAGGGTCAGCAGCCAGGCGACGACGATGTTGCCGGCCACGCCCCAGCGCACGGCGGAGATCCGCTTTCCCGCGCCCGCACCCATCACGCCGCCGTTGATCACGTGCGTCGTCGACAGCGGGAAGCCGAAGTGGGTCGAGGCGAGGATCACCGCCGCGCCGGCGCCCTGCGCCGAGAACCCCTGCGCGGCGTCCATCTTGATGATCCGGCTGCCGGTCGTGCGGATGATCCGCCAGCCGCCGATGTAGGTGCCGAGCGCGATCGCCGCCGCGGCGCTGACGATCACCCACAGCGGCGGGTCGGAGTTGGCGGCGAGGGTGCCGTTGGCGATCAGCGCCAGGGTGATCACCCCCATCGTCTTCTGCGCGTCGTTCGTCCCGTGCGCCAGCGCAAGCAGGCCGCCGGAGATCACCTGGCCGTAGCGGAAGCCGCGCGTGACGGGACCCGGTCGCTCGCGACCGACGAGCCGGTAGGCGAGCCCGATGCTGAGGCCGGCGACGACGAAGGCGACCAGGGGCGCGATCACGGCCGGGATCAGCACCTTGCCGACCAGCCCTTCGGCGAGGATGGCGTCGAGCCCGGCGGCGGCCACCGCCGAGCCGACGACGCCGCCGATCAGCGCGTGCGAGGAGCTCGAGGGGAGGCCGAACCACCAGGTGATCAGGTTCCAGGCGATCGCACCGATCAGCCCGGCGAAGACGATCGTCGGCGTGATCACCGCCGAGTCGACGACCTCGTTGGCGACGGTCGCCGCGACCGAGATCGAGATGAACGCCCCGGCGAAGTTGAGCAGCGAGGCCACCCCGATCGCCACCTGGGGCCGCGCCGCGCCGGTCGAGATCGAGGTCGCGACCACGTTCGCCGTGTCGTGGAACCCGTTGGTGAAGTCGAAGGCGAGCGCCGTGCCGACGACGATCACCATGATCACGTCGGAGCTCATGAATTCTTGATGACGATTCCCTCGAGTATCTGCGCCGCGGTCTCGGTCGCGTCGACCGCGTTCTCCAGCACCGCGAACATGTCCTTCCAGCGGATCACGACCATCGGGTCGATGCCGTTCGAGAACAGCGAGGCGACCGCATCGCGGGAGATCCGGTCCCCCTCGTTCTCGAGCCGGTGGATCTCGATCCAGTAGCGGTCGAGCCCCTTCAGCTCGCGCAGGTGCTCGAGCCCGGCGGCGAGCTGCTCGCAGGCGCCGACCAGAACCTTGGTCAGCGACTGGGCCTGTGCCATCGGCGCTTCGATCTGGTAGAGGCCGAGCAGGTCGGCGGCTTCCTCGGTGTAGTCGACGATGTCGTCCATCTGCGTCGCCAGGCCGTAGATGTCCTCGCGGTCGATCGGCGTGACGAAGGTCGAGTTGAGCCGCCGCACGATGTCGTGGGTGATCCGGTCCCCCTCCTGCTCGGCCTTGAGGACCTCCCGCGACAGATCGGCCTCGTCGGGCCAGCGGCCCATCATCTCGTCGAGCAGGCGGGCGGCGTGGAGGGTGTTCTGGCCGGCCTCGATGAAGAGGTCGAAGAAGGCGCTGTCGCGCGGCAGGAGCGAGAGACGTACCACGGGCGCAATCCTAATGATCGAGCCCGACTCGACCGCGTCAGCCGGCAGCGGCGGCGAACTGTTCCCCGGTCAGTGCGGAATGCCGTTCGCGCAGCTCGCTCTGGACGCTGTGGCGCTCGCCCTCGGGCGCCGTGAGGCGAGTCCAGACGCCGTCGCTGCCGAGCTCCCAGGCGTTGACGTTGTCGTCGAGGCAGAGCTCGAGCACGTCGAGCAGCTGCGCCCGCAGCCGCTCGTCCTCGATCGGCGCCACCAGCTCCACCCGGCTGTCGAGGTTGCGCGGCATCAGGTCGGCGGAGCCGGTCAGCACACGGGTCTCCTCGCCGCGCCGGAAGGCGTAGATGCGCGAGTGCTCGAGGAAGCGGCCGACGATCGAGACGACGCGGATGTTCTCCGAGACCCCGGCCACACCGGGCCGCAGGCAGCAGATGCCGCGGACGTTGAGGTCGACCCGCACGCCGGCGCGCGAGGCCTCATACAGCGCCTCGATGCAGCGCGCGTCGACCAGCGCGTTCATCTTCAGCGCGATCCGCGCCTCCTGCCCCGCCCGTCGCGCGTCGACCGTCGCCGCGATCTCCGCCAGGATGCGGTCGCGCATCGTCGTCGGCGAGACCAGCACCTTGCGGTAGTCGGTCGGCCGCCCGTAGCCGGTGAGGAAGTTGAACATCTCGGCGACGTCGGCGCCGATCTCGGGATCGGCGGTGAACAGGCCGAAATCGGTGTAGAGGCGGGCGGTGGTCGGGTTGTAGTTGCCCGTGCCGATGTGGACGTACTCGCGCACCCGGTCCCCCTCCCGGCGGGCGACGAGGATCGCCTTGACGTGCGTCTTCAGCCCGGGGATGCCGTAGACGACGTGCACGCCGGCCTCCTCCAGCGACTTCGCCCAGTGGATGTTGGCCTCCTCGTCGAAGCGCGCTTTCAGCTCGACCATGCAGACCGCCTGCTTGCCGCGTTCGGAGGCGCGGATCAGCGCCGGCACGAGCGGCGAGTCGTCGCTGGTCCGGTACACCGTCTGCTTGATCGCCAGCACGTCGGGGTCGGCAACCGCCTGGTCGACGAAGCGCTCCACCGAGCTGGCGAAGGAATCGTATGGATGGTGGACGAGGACGTCGCCCTGGCGGATCGCGGCGAAGATGTCGACCGGCTCCTCGTCCTCGCCCTGCAGGCACGGCTGGGTGACCGGCGTCCAGGGCTCGTAGCGCAGCTGGGGACGGCTGCCGACAGCGTCGACCACGTCGCCGAGGTCGGCGAGGTCGATCAGCCCGTCGACGTCATATACCTCGCGGTCTTCGAGTCGCAGCGCGTCGATCAGCTGGCCGCGCAGCTTCGGGTTCATGCCGGCGGCGACCTCGAGCCGCACGACCTCGCCGAAGCGACGCCGGCGCAGCTCGTCCTGGACCGCCTGCAGGAGGTCGTCGGCCTCGTCGGAGACGGTGAAGTCGGCGTCGCGGGTGACCCGGAAGTAGCCGTGGTCGATCACGTCGGTGCCGGGGAAGAGGGCGTCGAGGTTGGCGGCGATCACCTCCTCCAGCGGCACGAAGGCGTGGCCGTTGGAGCCGACCGGGAGGAAGCGGCCGAGCAGCTCCTTCGGGACCTTGACCCGGGCGATGATCTCGACCCCGCTCTCGGGGTCGCGCAGCAGCACGCCGAGGCTGAGCGAGAGGTTGGAGATGTAGGGGAAGGGCCGGCCGAGGCCGATCACCAGCGGCGTCAGCGCCGGGAAGACCTGCTCGTGGAAGCGGGTGTCGATCTCGCGCCGCTCCTCCTCGCTGGCGTCGTCAAGGGAGACGACGCGGATCCCGTGCTCCTCCAGCGCCGGACGC
>DASSBJ010000034.1:0-2505 GCA_035698885.1 Solirubrobacterales bacterium | reverse complement strand
AGGGCGTGGAAGACCTCGTGGTAGCCGAAGACGCGGGGATTGGGGTTGGGGCGCTGGGTCGCGTAGACGATCGCGCCGGCCGTGTAGAGGAGGCCGCCGGCGGCGACGAGGAGGGTGCCGACGACGCCCATCTGGTCCCAGAGGCCGGGGAAGGCGACGATGGCGACCCAGCCGAGCGACATGTAGATCAGCGCCGCGACCCATTTCGGGTGGTCGATCCAGATCGTCTCGACGACGGCGCCGGCGATCGCGCCGAGCCAGACGACGGCCAGGACCGCGTCCGCCAGCGGCCCGTCGAGGACGAGCAGGGCGAAGGGCGTGTAGGTGCCGGCGATGAGGAAGAAGATCATCGAGTGATCCAGCCGGCGCATCAGGCGGCGCACTTCCGGCCGCTTCCAGTCGACCCGGTGGTAGAGCGCGCTGGTGCCGAGCAGGGCGGAGAGGCTGAGCGCGTAGATCGCCACAGCCAGGGTCGCCGTTGGCGTCTTCGCCGCGACGATCAGGCCGGCGCCGAGGAATAGCGAGACGACGAAGGCCCACTGGTGCGAGACGCCGCGCAGGCGCGGCTTGACCGCGGCGATCGCCTCGTTGGCGCGTTCGGCGGCGGCGTCCCGAGCAGTCTCGAGGCGGCCCCCCATGCGCTCCGCGCCCCTGCGCAGATCATTGGACATGCATCCAGGGTACCGGGGTCTTTCTGCCGATATTGCGGACTTGCCACTATTGGTAAACGCGCGTACGCCTTCTCCGAGTGCCTTATTTGCGTCTTCGACCACTTTTGCCGCCGCCCGGTCAGCGATCCTGCACAGTTACCCCTGAAAGTCGCTTCGAGAGGAGAAGTTCGATGTCCCAGACCGCCACCAGCAGCCCGAAAAACGGTCTCAAGGGCCTCGAGGTCGAACGCCGTTTCTCCTCTCCGGGGACGCATCCCTTCGACGAGATCGAGTGGGAGACGCGCGACGCCGTGATCGGCGATCCCGCCGCGCCGGCCTTCGAGCAGCGCGGGGTCGAGTTCCCGAAGAGCTGGAGCCAGAACGCGACCAACATCGTCGCCCAGAAGTACTTCCGCGGGCAGCTCGGCTCGGAGACGCGCGAGCGCTCGGTCAAACAGATGATCGGCCGCGTCGCGGGGACGATCTCCGACTGGGGGCGCCAGGGGGGCTACTTCGCCTCCCAGGAGGACGCCGAGGCCTTCGAAGCCGAGCTGACCTCGATCCTGCTCAACCAGAAGGCCGCCTTCAACTCGCCGGTCTGGTTCAACGTCGGCTTCGAGGAGCAGCCGCAGTGCAGCGCCTGCTTCATCCTCAGCGTCGAGGACTCGATGGAGTCGATCCTCGACTGGAACACCAAGGAGGGGATGATCTTCCGCGGCGGCTCGGGCTCGGGGATCAACCTCTCGCGGATCCGCAGCTCCAAGGAGCAGCTCTCCAAGGGCGGCCTCGCCTCCGGCCCGGTCAGCTTCATGCGCGGCGCCGACGCCTGGGCGGGAACGATCAAGTCGGGCGGCAAGACGCGGCGCGCGGCGAAGATGGTCGTGCTCGACGTCGACCACCCCGACATCGAGGACTTCGTCTGGTGCAAGGCCAAGGAGGAGGAGAAGGCGGCGGCGCTGCGCGACGCCGGCTTCGACATGTCGATCGACGGCGAGGGCTTCACCTCGATCCAGTACCAGAACGCCAACAACTCGGTGCGGGTGACCGACGAGTTCATGGAGGCGGTCGAGGCCGGCGAGGACTGGGCGCTGAAGGCGCGCACGACCGGCGAGACGACGAAGACGCTGCCGGCGCGCGAGCTGATGAACGAGATCGCCGACGCCGCCTGGCGCTGCGCCGACCCGGGGGTCCAGTACGACACGATCATCAACCGCTGGCACACCTGCCCGGAGTCGGGGCCGATCAACGCCTCCAACCCGTGCAGCGAGTACATGCACGTCGACGACTCGGCCTGCAACCTGGCCTCGCTCAACCTGATGAAGTTCCGTCGCGAGGACGGGTCGTTCGACATCGACGACTTCGCGCACGCCGTCGACATCGTCTTCCTCGCGCAGGAGATCCTCGTCGGCTTCTCCAGCTACCCGACCGAGAAGATCGGCGAGAACGCCAACGCCTTCCGCCAGCTCGGCCTCGGCTACGCCAACCTCGGCGCGCTGCTGATGTCCGACGGCCTCCCGTACGACTCCGAGGAGGGCCGCAACGTCGCCGCCGCGATCACCGCGCTGATGACCGGCCGCGCCTACGCCCAGTCGGCGAAGATCGCCGCCGGGGCGACCGGGCCCTACGACGAGTACGAGCGCAACCGCGAGGCGCACAACGGCGTCATGCGGATGCACCGCGACGCCGCCTACGACATCGACGCCGAGGGGATCAAGGCCGACCTGCTCGAGGCCGCGCAGCGCGCCTGGGACGAGGCGGTCGAGCTCGGCGAGCAGAACGGCTACCGCAACGCCCAGGCGACGGTGCTGGCGCCGACCGGGACGATCAGCTTCCTGATGGACTGCGACACGACCGG
>DASSBJ010000033.1:0-22567 GCA_035698885.1 Solirubrobacterales bacterium | reverse complement strand
GCCCGAGCGAGGATCGCGGGTCCCATGACCAGATGTCCGGCCAGCGCGGCATCGAAGCCGCCAACCGAATCGGCCAGCCCGCGCACAGCGGCGACGTTGGCCTCGAGGTAGCGCTCGAGCTCCTCGTCGCTCAGCTCGTCGAACGTCTTCACCTCGAACCCCTCGTAGGGATCCTTGACGTAGACCGGCAGCAGCCCGCCGATGTCGGGGTTGTGGATCTCGACCCCGTCGATCGCGACCTGGCGGTCCTGGCAGAGCAGGTGGACCTCGTGCCCGAGCTGCGCCAGCGCCCGCGCCAGGCTGGCGGTGTAGATGTTGCTGCCGGTGCCGCGCAGCATGTAGCCGTGGAATAAGAGCACGCGCATCCTGCCGGGCAAGCTATTAGTGTTCCCGGCCGTGAACCAGAAGCAGCTCTACCGGATGCGGGCGCCGGCCTCGGGGCGGGAGGCGCTGGCGCACGCCGAGCCGGGCCAGGTCTACATCGACCGCGAGACCGAAGAGGAGATGGCGCCGGTGGCGATGGTCCTGCCGCTCGCCCCCTCGGCCTCGGCCCTGCCGCGCACGCCGGAGAACCTGCGCGCCTGCCGCCGCTGCGACCAGCTGATCGGCTTGGACGTATCGGACTGCCCCTACTGCGGGCTGCGCCAGCAAGCCGTCTGACCGGGGCTCAGGGTTTCTTCACCACGGTTGCGGTGTAGAGCAGTCGCGCGTTGCTGTAGTAGCAGCCGTAGGTCTTCGTCTTGCCGACGCCCTGCTGCGGGTGCCCTCCCTGGATGTCCTGCTTGGACGAGCAGTGCTTGGGCAGGCGGCTGCCGCGCCAGGTGTTGTCTTCGGCGACGTTGAAGGCGAACATCGGCGCCCAGGTCGGCACGGTCAGCGCGACCATCTGCCCCTGGACCACGTTGAGGGGATGGTCGAGCGCGAAGACGACGGTGCTGCCGAAGTAGGGGTTGAGCACCTGCAGCGGGCTCTGGCGCACGAGCTTGTACTGCGGCGGTTTGGAGCCTTGGACGGGCTTCAGCACGCCGATTCGCGCCTCCGACGGCTTGCCGAGGAATTCGTTGAAGAAGCCGACCTCGTCGGTCATCTTTTCGCTATCGGTGTGCGAGGGCCGCGCGAGGGTGATCGACCAGGCGACGACCTTGCCGTCGAAGGGCACCTCGTAGGGCCGCGGCACGCCGCCGGCGATCGCCTGGAAGCCGGTCACGTGGCCCTCGACCCGGCAGGGCACGACCTCGACGTTGTTGACGATCTTGCCCGGGCAGGACGGCCGCGGCGTCTGGTCGGTCTTGCCGAGGACGACGACGCGCGCCGGCGCGGAGTCAGCGGCGCCGGGCCAGGTCGCGGCGACCAGCAGGACCAGCGCGCAGGCGAAGCCGAGCGCCGTCATTGCGCGGCTGGCGCTGCGTCGGTTTTCGGCTGCTTTCACCACGGTCTCCAGGGACAACCCGGGCCCGCGACCAGGGTTGCGGCCCGGCATTCTGCCGTTCGCCGCGCCCCGCCGGTGTCCTCCAGCACCGCTGCACGATCCCGCCCCGGTAGATTTGCCGACCGTGACGGAGAGCGCGGCTCCAGCAGACGAGTTCATCCCTGCCGGCCTCGCCGCGCTCGGAATCGAGGCCGATGAGACGGACCTCGCGGTGATGGCCGCCTTCCACGCCCTGCTCTGGCCGCCGCTGACCGAGCTGCTGGCGCTCGATACCGAGGCCGTCGAGCCGGAGCGCTGCCCCGACCTCTCGCGAGCCCCCGAAGGATGAGCGAACCGCTCGACCTCGGACTGCGCGCCCAGGCCGCGGCGATCGCCGCCGGAGAGGTGGACGCCGGCGAGCTGCTCGACGCCGCCCTCGCCCGGATCGAGCGACGCAACCCGGCGCTCAACGCCGTGGTCGAGACCTTCCCCGAGCGCTCGCGCGAGATGCTCGCCGCCGCCCCCCGCGGCCCGCTGCACGGCGTGCCGCTGGTGATCAAGGACGAGTGGCCGCTGCCCTGGCGGGCGCAGCGCTTCGGCGCCGCCGAGCTGATGGCGCCGACCGCGCCGGGCGAATCGGGTCCCTACCGCGCCCTGCGCGACGCCGGGGCGACGATCGTCGGCGTCGGCAACATGCATGAGCTCGGCGCCGGCAGCACCGGCGCGATCTCCTACTACGGCGCCGCGCACAACCCCTGGAACGCCGAGCGCTGCCCGGGCGGCTCCTCCAGCGGCCCCGCGGCGGCGGTCGCCGGCGGACTGGTCGCCGGCGCGGTCGGGGCCGACGGGCTCGGCTCGCTGCGCTTCCCCGCCGCCTACTGCGGCCTGACCGGGCTCAAGCCGACCTTCGGCCGCGCGGCGATGGAGGGGCACCACATGGCGCCGATCACGAGCCTGATCGTCTCCGGCCCGCTCTGCGCCGACGCCGCCGACTGCCGCCTGCTCGGCTCGGTCCTCTACGGCTCGGAGCTCGCCGCCGGGGATGCCGCGGGCCTGCGCATCGGCCTCGTCCGCGACCCCGCTTCCGAGGACGTGACGCCGGAGGTTGCCGCCGCCTGCTCGGAGGCGATCGAGGCGCTGCGCGCCGAGACCGGCGGCGAGCTGCGGGAGATCGAGCTGCCCGACCTCGAAGCGGCGACCCTGGCGGCAATCCTGATCATCAACTCGGAGGCGATGAGCGGGGCGACGCCGCAGCGACTCAACCGCCTCAGCCCCGAGCTCAGCCCGATCGCCCGCGGCACGCTCAAGTACCGCATGCTGCTGCCGGCGTCGGCGACGGCGCAGGCGCAGCGGCTGCGCACGCTGATGCGCCGCCGCCTGGCCGCCCTCTTCGCCGAGGTCGACGTGATCGCCTGGCCGACGGTCCCGGCTCCCGCCCCACCGCTCGACATGCCGGTGGTCGAGTTGCCCTCGGGCACCAACAGCGCCGACCAGGCGAACGTGCGCGGCGCCGCGCTCGCCAATCTGACGGGGATCCCCGCGATCAGCGTCCCGGTCGGCCTCAGTGGCGACGGGCTGCCGCTCGCCCTGCAGCTTCAGGCCGCCTGGGGCGCCGACGAGCTGCTGCTCGACGCCGCCGAGGCGCTGGAGCGAGCGAACGACCGGCGCTGGGTCGGCGCCGCCCCACCGCTCGCCGAAGCGCCCGCGACGGAGGCCTAGATGAGCGCGGCTCCGGCGATCTCGGTCGAGGGGCTGGAGCGCGCCTTCGACGAGCTGCTTGCGGTGCGCGGCGTCGAGATCGCGGTCGGCGAGGGCGAGATCTACGGCTTCCTCGGCCCCAACGGCGCCGGCAAGACGACCACGGTGCGGATGCTGACCACGCTGCTGCTGCCGACCGGCGGCCGTGCGACGGTCGCCGGCCACGACGTCGTCACCGAAGCGCGTCAGGTGCGCGCCTCGATCGGCGTCGCCCTGCAGGAGGCGGCGCTCGACCCGCTGATGACCGGGCGTGAGCTGATCCGCCTGCAGGCGACCCTGCAGGGGCTTCCCGGCGCCGAGGGCCGCCGCCGCGCCGACGACCTGCTCGAACGGGTCGACCTCGCCGAGGCGGCCGACCGCCGGGTGGGCGCCTACTCGGGGGGCATGCAGCGCCGCCTCGACCTCGCCGCGGCACTGGTCCACGAGCCGCGCGTGCTCTTCCTCGACGAGCCGACCACGGGCCTCGACCCGGTCAGCCGCCGGACGATCTGGGAGGAGGTGCGGACGCTCAACGACGAGGGCACGACCGTCTTCCTCACGACCCAGTACCTCGAGGAGGCCGACCAGCTCGCCGACAACGTCGGCATCATCGACCGCGGGCGGATCGTCGCCGAAGGGACGCCGGCCGCGCTCAAGGCCGAGATCGGCAACCCGCACATCCGGCTGCAGCTCGAGCAGGGCTCGATCGCCGCGGCGGAGGAGATCTGTCGCCGCATCGGGCCGCTGCTGCCGCCGGTCGACGCGAAGACGCTGCTGGTCGAGGTCGAGCACGGCGCCGCCGACATCCCGCGCGTCGTGCGCGCGCTCGACGAAGCGAGGATCGCGGTCGGCTCGCTGGAGCTCGTGCATCCGAGCCTCGACGACGTGTTCGTGGAGAAAACCGGGCATCACCTGGAGCGCGACGAGGACGAGAGTGGCGAGGAGGCCGTTCCCGCTTGAACCATCTTGCGCTCAACCTGCGCGTCGTCAGGGCGCTGGGCCTGCGCTCGGTTCGCCAGACCTTCCGCCGGCCGCAGCTGATGGCGCCGATCGTCGTCTTCCCGACGATCCTGCTGGCGATCCAGACCGGCGGCGCCGGCGGCGCGGTCGAGCTGCCCGGCTTCCCGCCCGTGCAGAGCTTCCTCCAGTTCATGCTCGCCGGGGCGATGATGCAGTCGCTGATGCTGGCCGGCAACAGCGGCGGGATCGCGCTCGCGGTCGACATCGAGATGGGCTTCACCGACCGGCTCTTCGCGGCGCCGATCTCGCGCTACGCGATCGTCCTCGGCCGGCTCGCCGGCACCGCCGCGCTCGGCCTCTTCGCCTCGCTGTGGTTCCTCGCGATCGGACTCCTCTTCGGCGCCGAGATCGCCGCCGGCGTGCCCGGGGCGCTGCTGGCGATCGCCCTGGTGACGGTGACCGCGGCGGCGGTCGGCGGGATCGGCGCGGCGATCGCCCTGCGCACCGGCAGCGCCAGCGTCGTCCAGGGCCTCTTCCCGCTGGTCCTCGTCGTCCTCTTCCTCTCCTCGGCCTTCTTCCCGGTTGGCCTGATGATCGAGCCGGCGAAGACGATCGCCGAATACAACCCCTTCAGCTTCATCGTCGAAGGCGTGCGCGAGCCGATCGTCTCCGGCATCGACGCGGGCGACACGGCGGAAGCCCTGCTGGCGATCGCCGGCATCGTCGCGATCGGCCTGGCGCTCAGCGCGCGGGCCCTGCGCCACCGGCTGCGGGTGGGCTGATGGAAGCCGCCGCGCTACCGGCCTGGCGCACGAACCTGGCGACGATCGGGGCGCTGATCTCACGCGCCAGGAACGAGCTGCTGCGGGTGCCGGGCGCGGCGATCCCCGGCGTGCTCGCGCCGACGATCTTCTTCCTCGGCCTCAACGGCGTGTTCGGCGCCCTGACCCAGCTCAAGGGCTTCGAAACCGGCGCCTACGAGAGCTTCATCGTGCCGGTCAGCATGCTCCAGGGGGCCGGCTTCACCGGCGCCGCCGCCGGCGTCAACATGGCGCGCGACATCGAGCAGGGATGGCTCGACCGGCTGCTCGTCTCCCCCGCCCCGCGCTGGGTGCTGCTCGCCGGGACGGTGCTCGCCGCCAGCGCGCGGGCGCTGATCCCCGCCGCCTTCGTGCTGGCGATCGCGCTGCCGCTCGGCGCCGGCTGGCCGGGCGTGGACGGCCTGCTCGTCAGCTTCTTCATGGTCGCCGCGATGGCCGCGGTCGCCGCCTGCTGGGGATCGATGCTGGCGCTGCGCTTCAAGAGCCAGTCGGCGGCGCCGCTGATGCAGGCCGGGATGATGGCGCTGATCCTGACCACGACCGCCTACGCGCCGCTGGCGCTGCTGCAGGGCTGGCTGGAGACGATCGCCCGCGTCAACCCGGTCACCCAGGCGATCGAAGCGGCGCGCCAGGGCTTCGTCGGCGGCGTCACCTGGGGCGGCACCTGGCCCGGCGCCGTCGCCCTGCTCGGCCTTCTCCTCGTCTTCGGCGCCCTCGCGCTGCGCGAGATGCGCCGCACCGCCGCGTGACCCCGCGCCGAGGGGCCGAATCCGGTCGCTATTCGTCCGCTTTCGGCCGATCGGCCGCTGAGCAGGTGCTGCGGCGGGGGTGGGTCGAGGGCTCGCGAGACGGAACGCAGTTCGCCTACACGCAGCCAAGCCCCGGGCGCTACCCGTGGCAGTGGTACTGGGACTCCTGCTTCGCCGCGATCTGCTGGCGGCGCTTCGAGCCCGCTCGCGCCCGCACCGAGCTCGAGACGCTGCTCGCGGCGCAGCGCCCCGACGGCTTCGTCGGTCACACGATCTTCTGGGACCGCCCCGTCACGCTCGGCCGCTTGCCCTTCTACAACGTCGCCTCGCGGGATTCGTTCCAGACCGAGACGATCCAGCCGCCGCTGCTCGCCTGGGCCTGGCGGATCGCCGTCGGCGACCCGGCGGCGGAGCCGCGGATCGGCGCCCAGATGGACTGGCTGGCGCGCAACCGCGATCTCGAGGGCGACGGGCTGCTGTGGATCGTGCAGCCCGACGAGTCGGGCCTCGACGCCTCGCCCAAGTTCGACCCGGTCTGGGGGTGGCGCGCCGACGGCCGGCTCGGCTTCCCCCTGCTGGTCGCGGCCAACCGGCGGCGCGGCTTCGATGCGCGCCGCATCCGCGACGCCGGCGGCCCGGTGCTCTGCGAGGTCCTGACCAACACGCTCTGGTCGCTCTCCCTGCAGGCGCTGGGACGCCCGTCGGCGACGCCGGCCCTGGTCGAGCGGCTCTGGGACGAGCGCCGCGGCCTCTTCCTCGACCGGGCGGAGCCCGGCGGCGCGCGACCCGAGGTCGCGACGGTCGCGGCGCTGGCGCCGCTCGCCCTGCCCGACCTGCCGGAGGAGATCGGGCGGCGGCTGGTCGAGCAGCACCTGCTGAGCGCGCGCGAGTTCCTCACCCCGGTCGCGCCCCCCTCGGTCGCCGCCAGCGAGCCGAGCTACGAGCCGGGCGGCGGCCGCGGCCCGATCCGCCGCTACTGGCGCGGCCCGACCTGGGTCAATACGGCCTGGCTCTGCTGGCTCGGCCTGCGCCGCCTCGGCTACGACGGTGAGGCGAAGCGCATGGCCGACGGCCTGATCGGCGCGGTCGAGCGCGAAGGCCTGCGTGAGTACTACGACCCGAGAACCGGAAAGGGGATGGGAGCCAAGGACTTCGCCTGGTCGGCCCTGGCGCTCGAGATGGCGCCTATTTGTAGCGGTACGTAATCCGGCCGCGGTCGAGGTCGTACGGCGAAAGCTCGATCTTCACGCGGTCGCCCGGCAGGATGCGGATGTAGTGGCGGCGCATCTTGCCGGAGATGTGACCGAGGACCTCGTGGTCGTTGTCGAGCTTCACGCGGAACATCGTGTTGGGGAGGGCCTCGGTGATCTCGCCCTCCATCTCGATCTTCTCCTCTTTGGCCATGCGGCGGGCAGCGTATCTGACGCCCGGGCCGAAAGCTCAGCCGCGCAGTCTGCGCGCTTGCTCGATCGCCCGCTCGCGCGTGCTCACCTCGCCCGCGTACTGGGCGGCCTCGAGCTCCGCCAGCAGGTCGCCCAGCTCCGGCCCCGGGGGGATCCCCAGCTCCCGCGCCAGCTCGTCGCCGCGCAGCAGCGGCGCCGGCGGGCCGTCGCGATGCCAGTCGAGCGCCGCGTCGAGCATCTCCCGGGCTAGGTCGAGGTGGGCCTGGATCGCCTCCTCGGTGGCGAACGGGCCGCCGCCGCGCGCGGAGAGCCGGTCGGCGACGGTGAGCAGGGTGACGTCGGCGGCGACCGGCTCGGTCGCCCGCAGGTACTCGTGCACGCGCCGCCGCGGCAGCGGCCGTTCGTGGACCATGAAGCCGAGCCGCAGGTGGTGCAACGTCAGCGCCTGCAGATGACGGGTCAGCTTGCCGCTCGCCCGCAGTCGCCGGCAGATCCCGCCGATCGCCTCGGCGCCGACGCTGTCGTGGCCGACGAAGGTCACCCAGCCGTCGCGCTCGCCCTTCGTCTGCGGCTTGGCGATGTCGTGGAAGAGGGCGCCGAAGCGCAGCGCCGTGCCGCGGCTCATCTCGTCGGCGAGCGGCTCGTCGAGCAGCGCCCGGGTGTCGGCGGCGCGCTCGCCGGCGAAGCGCTCCAGGTCGGCCTCGACCTCGAGCGTGCGCTCGAGCACGGCGAGCGTGTGACCGAGGACGTCGAGGTGGTGATTCGGGCCCTGCTCGACGCCGCGCAGCGCCTCGACCTCGGGCAGGACGACGGCGGTCAGGCCGAGCTCGTCGAGCAGCGCCAGGGCGCGCAGCGGGTCGGGCCCGCCGAGCAGCCGGCGCAGCTCGGCGAGCTGCCTCTCCCCCGCCGGATCGGCGGCGAGCGCGGCCTGCGAGCGGGCCAGCGATGCGGTCTCGGGCTCGACCTCGAGGCCCAGGTCAGCGGCGAGGCGGACGGCGCGCAGCAGCCGCAGGGGGTCCTCGCGGAAGGTCTCGACGCTGACGGCGCGCAGCAGCCGGCGCTCGAGGTCGGCGATGCCGCCGAAGGGGTCGATCGGCTCGCCGCCGGCGAGCGGCACGGCGACCGCGCCGAGGGTGAAGTCGCGGCACGCCAGGTCCTCCGCGATCGTCTCGCCGCGCAGCGCCGTGACGTCGACCTGCCAGGAGCGGTCGCGGGCGACCGCGCGCCAGGTGGCGAACTCGGCCGAGAGCTCGAAGGCGAAGCCGTCCCCGGCGTCGGCGACCGACCTGGCGACGCGCTCGGGATCGCCGGCCACCGCCAGGTCGAGGTCGGTCACCTCGCGTCCCAGCGCCGCGTCGCGCACGGACCCGCCGGCGACCCAGACATCGGCCTCGCCCGCCAGCGCCCGCCGGGCGAGGCCGACCAGCGGCGCCGCGGCGAGGCGCTCGGCGAGGCTCACCCCGCCACCCGGGGGACGCGGGCGCTGATGCCGCAGGTGATCTCGTAGTTGATCGTCCCGAGGCGCCGGGCGAGATCCTCGGCGAGGATTGCCTCATCTCCCTGGACGCCGATGAGAACCGCTTCGGCGCCGGGCTCGACCTCCGTCCCGGGGCCGAGGTCGACGGTGACGTTGTCCATCGAGACCGTGCCGACGAGCGGGTAGCGCCGGCCCCCGATCAGCGCCTCGGCGTCGTTGGAGAGCCCGCGGCGGAGGCCGTCGCCATAGCCGAGCGGCAGCACGCCGACGCAGGTGTCGCGCTCGGCCCGCCAGGTGCGGCCGTAGCCGGCGCTGTCGCCGGCGGCGAAGGGCTTGACGTCGGCGACGTAGGAGCGCAGCGAGAGGGCCGGGCGCAGGCCGCGCGCGGCCGGGTCGCCCTGGAAGGGGTCGAGGCCGTAGACCGCGACGCCGCAGCGCGCCATGTCGAAGTGGGCGCGCGGCTCGCGGAAGACCGCGGCGCTGTTGGCGGCGTGCACGAGAATCCCGGGGACCGCCTCGCGGGCGGCCTCGGCGACGGAGGCGAAGCGCTCGAGCTGCTGCTCGAAGAAGCCCTCGTCGGCGCCCGGTTCGTCGGCGGTCGCGAAGTGCGTCCATACCCCGGCCGGCTCGAGGCTGGGACTCTCGACGCAGGCGCGGAGCAGCTCCAGCACCTCGCCGGGGTCCGGGTTGCCCAGCCGGCCCATGCCGCTGTCGTGCTTGACGTGGACGCGGGCCGGGCGGCCGTGCGCGCGGGCGCGCTCCGCCACCAGCTCGAGGAAGCCGCGGCGCCAGACGGCGACCTCCGACCCGGCCTCGAGCGCGGTGTCGAGCTCCTCCGGCGCCAGCGCCCCCATCGTCAGCAGCGGCACGTGGGCGAGTCGCCGCCCGATCCGCTCGGCCTCGGCCGCGGTCGCCACCGCCAGCCGCGTCGCGCCGCCGGCCAGCGCCGCGTCGGTGCAGGCCTGCTCGCCGTGGCCGTAGCCGTCGGCCTTGACCACCGCGCAGAGCTCCGCCTCGCCCAGCTCGCCCTTCAGCCGGGCGCAGTTCTCGCGCACGGCGCCGGCGTCGATCCGGGCCACCGCCCGCTCCACGCTCTACTCCTCGACGAGCGCGGCCAGCGCATCGGCACGGGTGACCATTCCCGCCAGCCGACCGTCCTCGTCGACCACCGGCAGGTGGTTGTGGTGCGAGTCGGCGATCCTCCTGGCCACGTTCTCGGCGCTGGTGTAGTCCTTGACCACGACCGGATCGGCGCTCATCAGCTCCGAGACCTTCGTCGCGAAGGCCTTGTCGAGACGCTCCTCGAAGCCCTTCATCGAGCCGACGAAGACGACGCCGCCCATGATGTTGAGGTAGTGCGGCAGGTGCAGGTCCGACTGCTCTTCGCTCAGCACGAGGTCGGACTCGCTGACGATGCCGACCACGCGGCGGTCCTCGTCGACGACCGGGATCGCGCCCTTGTCGGTCTGCGCGAGCAGCTCGATCGCGCCGCGGGCGTCGGCGTCGGGCGCGACGCTGGGCACGGAGCTGTCCATGATCTCGGCGGCGGTCTTCACGATTGCGAGATTATTCGACCCGGCGGCCGGGAGACATCCCCAGCGCGATCGAGTCGATCACGTCGGTCGCGATCACCGACTCGGCGGCGCCGATCCGGGCCGCCGCGTCGCGGCCCGCGCGGGCATGCGCGTAGACGGCGGCGCAGGCGGCGGCGAAGGGCTCGAGGCCGCGGGCGAGCATCGCCGCGACGATCCCGGAGAGCACGTCGCCGGTTCCCGCGGTGGCGAGGGCGGGCGCGGAGAGGACGTTGACGGCGATCCGCTCGCCGTCGGTGACGATCGTGTCCTCGCCCTTCAAGACGACCACGGCGCCCGCCGCTCGGGCGGCCTCCCGGGCGGCGGCGAGCCGGTGCGCAGCGATCTCCTCCGAGTCGCGCTCGAGCAGTCGCCCCAGCTCTCCCGCATGGGGGGTGAGCACGGTCGGCGCCTCGCGCGCCGCGATCGGCCCGAGCTCGCCGGCGAAGGCGTTGAGGCCGTCGGCGTCGAGCACGAGCGGGGACTCGATCCCGGCGACGGCCTCGCGCGCCAGCTCGACCGAGCCGGGGTCGCGCCCGAGCCCGGGCCCGAAGATGCCCGCGGCGGCGCGCTCGAAGGCGCGCAGCAGCGGCTTCAGCGACGCCGGCGCGAGGCAGCCGTCGCCGCCGGGACAGCCGACCGACATCACCTCGGGCTGGCCGGCCTCGAAGATCGGCTCGAGGTCGGCGGGCACCGCCACCGTCGCGTAGCCGGCGCCGGCCCGGATCGCCGCCCGCGAGGACATCCGCACCGCTCCGGTCAGGCCGCGCGACCCGCCCGCGATCGTCACCTGGCCGGAGCTGAACTTGGTCGAGCGCGGGCCGCGGGGCGGCGCCAATCCCAGCACCGCCGGGCCGATCGCGCCGGCGACCGGCGCGCCGGGACCGCCCGGCGGAATCCCGATCGGCGCCACCCGCAGCTCGCCCGTGTGCCACTTGCCCGGAGCGATCCGGTGGCCGAGCTTGGCGGCGTGGAAGCTGACCGTGAAGTCCGCCTCGACGGCGGCGCCGGCCACCTCGCCGCTCGACGCGTCGACTCCGGAGGCGACGTCGCAGGCGACGACCGGCGCGCCGCAGGCGTCGATCGCCGCGATCGCCGCCAGCGCCGGCTCGCGCGGGGCGCCGGCGAAGCCGGTGCCGAAGATCGCGTCGACGATCGCCCCCGAGTCGGCCAGCCGCGGCCCGAGCTCGCCGCTTACCTGCTCGGCCCCGCAGCGCGCCAGGTTGGCCGCCGCGTCGCCGCTCAGCTCCTGCGGCGGCCAGAGCAGCAGCGCCTCGACCTCGAATCCCGCCTCCGCCAGGTAGCGCGCTGCGACCAGCCCGTCGCCGGCGTTGTTGCCCTTGCCGCAGACGACTCGCACCGGCCCGTCGAGGGCCAGCTCGCCGACGACCTCCGCCACCGCCCTGCCGGCCGCCTCCATCAGCTCCAGCGAGGCCACCCCCTGCTCCTCGATCGCCCAGCGATCGAGCGCCCGCATCCCGTCGGCGTCGTACAGAGGGTCGAGCCAGGGCTCCATCGCACCCCAGCCTAGCCGCGAGGCGGCGCTACTTCAGGCCGACGATCAGCTTCGCCGTCGCCAGCTCGCCCTGCGAGGCGCTGCCGAGGGCGAGGAAGTCGATGCTCTTCAGGTACTTCTTCGCCTTCTTGAACCCCTTGTCGGAGTTCGGGATCAGCGAATCGGCGAGGTGGAGGGCGGCCGGGCCGTCGGCGAAGCCGCCGATCGGGGTGTCGCCGAGCGAGGCGACCGCGTCTTCGTAGACGGGAAGGTCGGAGAGCGTCTTGCTGCCGGCCGAATCGCTGACCAGGCCGTTCAGCGTCTGCTGCAGGCCGTACCCGACGACCAGCCTGCCCTGCTTGGCGGCGACGACGAGCGGCTTGCTGCCGAGTTCGTCGCTGCGGATCGAGAAGCCGCTGTACTTGCCGCTCAGGGCGGTGACGCCGGAGACGTGGACCTGGCGCAGCAGTTTGCCGATGTTGGCGACCATCTTGGTCGCTTCGGAGCCCTCGGTGCTGAGCACCAGGGCGCCGCCGAGGCTGCTCTGGTTGGCGCCGCTGGCGAAGACGGCGGCGTCCTGCAGCGAGCCCGACACGCCTTCGAGGTCGATGCCGAGCTGCTTGAGGCCCTTCTTCAGCTGGTTCGGCGGCACCGTGTCCGGGATGCCTTCTGCGTCGAGGCTGTCGATCGCTTCCTTCAGCTGGTCGCCGAAGCCGCTGATGGCGAAGCCGGCGAAGGCGTTGCCGGGCAGTTCGCCGAGCAGGTCCGAGGCGTCGCCGCTCGGCGCTTCCTGGCCGCCCAGGTCGCTGCTCAGCTCGACCGCGATCTGTTCGGAGCCGGGGATGACGGAGGCGACCGCGGTCGCCTCGCTGGGGTCGATGCCGGCGTTCTGCAGGACCTGGCGCGCCGTCGGGTCGATCTTGCCGCCGTTCTGGTCGATCAGCTTGCCGACGTCGACGTAGACGTCGGCGAGACTGCCGTCGGAGGCCGCCGAGATCGCCTTGGCGAAGGTGTCTTCGCCGGCGAGCGCATCGCCTTCGGAGGCCGCTTCGACTTCCTCGAAGAGCTTCCGGTCTTCCGCGACGACGAGGAAGTCGCCGACCAGGCCGACCGCCCGGCCCTGCTTGCCTTCGTCGTGCCTGTCGATGAATTCCTGCGCCGCTTCGCTGTCGGTCGATTCGACGATCACGCCGGTGCCGGTGAAGTCTTCGCCTTCCAGCCGCTCGAAGAAGACGGCGCCGCGTTCGCCCAGCCACGGTTCGACTTCCTTTGCGAAGTCGAGCGGCTCGCCTTCGCTCTCGGCTTCGTCTTCCAGTTCTTCGACGATCAGGTCGCCGAGGTTGTCGACGCCCGCGACCTGCTTGGCGATCGCGTCGACGTTGGACTTCAATTCCCCTTCCGGGCGCAGCGTGCCTTCGACGAAGACCGGCGTGCCGGGCGGTGCCAGGCCGGCGAGGTCGGAGCCGGAGGAGGAGCTGCCGCCACAGCCGGCGATCAGCGCGACCATGGCGGCGAGCGCGGCGATGAGCAGACGGGGGTTCATGCGGCCCGGCATCCTACAGACGCCACGGGCAGAAGCTCACTCGACGGTGACGGTCTTCGCCAGGTTGCGCGGCTGGTCGACGTTGAGACCGCGCCCGCGGGCGATGTCGTAGGCGAGCAGCTGCAGCGGCAGGATCGCCAGGATCGGCTGCAGGATCCAGTCGCTGGCGGCGACCTCGATCGTCTGCTCGGCGACCGCGCGGGCGCGCTCGTCGCCCGCGGTGACGACGGCGATCGTGTGCGCGCCGCGCGCCCGCACCTCTTCGACGTTGGAGAGCACCTTGTCGAGGACCGGGCTCGCGGTGGCGATGCAGACGACCGGCGTCGACTCGTCGAGCAGGGCGATCGGGCCATGCTTCATCTCGCCGGCCGCGTAGGCGTCGGTCGGGATGTAGGAGACCTCCTTCAGCTTCAGCGCTCCCTCGAGGCAGATCGGCAAGCCGATGTGACGGCCCAGGTAGAGGAAGAAGCCCTCTTCGCCGTGGGTCGCGGCGATCTCCCGCACCTGCTCCTCGCAGCCCTCGATCGTCGCGTCGACCTTCGAGGGCAGCGCCTTCATCTCGGCGACCAGCCCGGCGAGGCGCTCGGGCGGCAGCGTCCCGCG
Source organism: Solirubrobacterales bacterium (assembly GCA_035698885.1). GTDB lineage: Bacteria > Actinomycetota > Thermoleophilia > Solirubrobacterales > 70-9 > VRUE01. The sequence continues at coordinate 8,800 of DASSBJ010000033.1, read as the reverse complement.
CAGCTCGGCGAGGCGCAGGCCCAACAGGTACATCGCCGCCACCTGGGCGACGAAGGTCTTGGTCGCCGCGACGCTGATCTCCATGCCGCTGCGGGTGTAGAGGACGGCGTCGGCGTCGCGGGTCGCCTGGCTGCCCATGACGTTGGTGACCGCGAGCACCGTCGCGCCGCGCTCGCGCGCGAGCCGCATCGCCGCCAGCGTGTCGGCGGTTTCGCCCGATTGCGTGATCCCGATCACCAGGTCGCCGGAGCCGACAACCGGGTTGCGGTAGCGGTACTCGGAGGCGATGTCCATTTCGACCGGCACCCGCGCCCACTCCTCGATCGCGTAGCGGCCGACCAGGCCGGCGTGGTAGGAGGTGCCGCAGGCGACGATCACGATCCGCTTCAGCCCGCGCAGGAAGTCGTCGGCGAGGCCGAGCTCGGAGAGGTCGACGCCGTCGTCGCCGGGCAGGCGGTCGGCGATCGTTTCGGCGACCGCGTCGGCCTCTTCGTGGATCTCCTTCAGCATGAAGGTCTCGTAGCCCGCCTTCTCGGCGGCGGCCTCGTCCCAGTCGATCTCCTCGGGTGCGCGCTCGACCGGGTTGCCGGCGGCGTCGGTTATCCGCACCCCGGCGGCGTCGATCGTCACCACCTCGTCGTTTTCGATCGTCAGCGCCCGCCGCGTCTCGGCGAGGAAGGCGGGGATCGCCGAGGCGAGGAAGCTCTCCCCCTCGCCGATCCCGGCGACCAGCGGGCACTCCTTGCGCGCGCCGACGAGCAGGTCGGGCTGGTCGACGTGCATCGCGACGAAGGAGTAGTGGCCGCGCAGCTCGTCGAACGCGGCGCGCACGGCGGCGGTCAGGTCGCCCTCGTAGTGGCTGGAGATCAGGTGGGCGACGACCTCGGCGTCGGTTTCGGAGCTGAACCGGTGTCCCTCGGCCTCGATCCGCTCGCGCAGCTTCGCGTGGTTCTCGACGATCCCGTTGAGCACGATGTGGACGCGCTCGGAGCCGTCGCTGTGCGGGTGCGCGTTCTCCTCGGTGACGCGCCCGTGGGTGGCCCAGCGCGTGTGCGCGATCCCCGTCGTCGCCGGTGCGGTCGCCACGGCGACGCCGCCGCCGCTCGCGTCGCGCCGCTCGATCGCCGCCCGCAGGTTGGCCAGGTTGCCCACCGCGCGCACGCTCTCGACCCGCCCGTCCTCGATCGTCGAGACCCCGGCCGAGTCGTAGCCGCGGTATTCGAGCTTTTCCAGCCCGGCGACGAGGATGTCCCGGCAGGGCCGCGCCCCCACGTATCCGACGATTCCGCACATAGAAGGCGGTAAAGGGTAGACGGCGGGGGCTTCAGGCCAGCTCTTGGCGCACCAGGTCGGCGAGGCGTTTGCAGACGGCGTCCGCCTCCTCGGCGCTCGGCGCCTCGGCCATCACCCGGACCAGGGGCTCGGTGCCGGAGGGGCGCAGGAGGACGCGGCCGCGTCCCTCGAGCTCGGCGCTCTCGCGCTCGACCGCCTCCCAGACGGCGGCCGCGCCGGCGATCGCCTCGCGGTCGGCGACCTCGACGTTGACCAGCTTCTGCGGCAGCTTCTCCATCGCGTCGACCGAGGAGAGGTCGCGGCTGCCGAGCTCGCGCATCGTCATCAGCGCCGCGGCGATCCCGTCGCCGGTCGCGGCGAAGCGCATGTCGATGATGTGGCCGGACTGCTCGCCGCCGATCGCCCACTCGCGCCTGCGCAGCTCGTCGAGCACGTAGCGGTCGCCGACCCTGGTCGTCGCCACCTCGATGCTCGCGTCCGCCATCGCCCGGTGGAAGCCGTAGTTGCTCATCACGGTCACCGCGACGCCGCCGCCGAGCTCGCCGCGCGCCGCCTGGCCGCGCGCCAGCAGGGCGATCAGCTCGTCGCCGTCGTGCGCCCGCCCCTCGCCGTCGACCGCCAGCACCCGGTCGCCGTCGCCGTCGAAGGCGAAGCCGACCGTCGCGCCCGAGGAGGCGACGTGCGCCGCCAGGTTGTCGAGGTGGGTCGAGCCGCAGCCGTCGTTGATGTTGCGTCCGTCGGGCTCGACCGCGATCGCATCGACCTCGGCGCCGAGCCGCTCGAAGATCGCCGGCCCGACCCGGTGCGTCGCCCCGTTGGCGCAGTCCAGCGCCACCCTGACGCCGGAGAGGTCGAGCGGGAAGGCGGCCTGCAGCGCCCGCAGGTAGTCCTCTTCGCCGCCGCTCAGCTCGCGGACGTGGCCAAATCCACCGACCGCGGCAGAGGTTTGCGCCGCCATGCGGTCGGAACCTCTGCCGCGCTCGGCGAGGTGGGCCTCGACCCGCGCCTCTGTCGCGTCGTCGAGCTTGCTGCCGTCAGCGCCGAAGAACTTGATCCCGTTGTCCCTGTACGGGTTGTGTGAAGCCGAGACGACGGCGGCAAGATCGAGGCCCAGTTTGCGAACCAGAACAGCAGCGGCGGGAGTGGGCAGTACGCCCGCACAAAGGGCGTCACCGCCGACCTCGGCGACCCCGGCCGCCAGCGCCGCTTCCAGCATCGGCCCCGACTCCCGCGTGTCGCGAACGATCAGCACCTGCGGCCGCTCGCCTTGCAGCGATTCGGTGGCCGCGCGGCCGAGAGCGAGCGCCAACTCGGCAGTGAGGAACGTCCCGGCCTCTCCTCGGACCCCGTCGGTGCCGAAGAGCTTGCGCTCTGCGCTCAATTCGCGTCCCGCTAGCGCTTTGAGAATTGCGGCTTCTTGCGGGCCTTCTTGAGCCCCGCCTTGCGACGCTCCTTAGCGCGCGCGTCGCGGGTCAGGAAGCCGCGCCGCTTGAGCTCGCCGCGCAGCTCCGGGTCGACCTCGGTCAGCGCCCGGGCGATGCCGTGGCGAACGGCGCCGGCCTGGCCGCTGATGCCGCCGCCGTGCACCCGGACGCGGACGTCGACGCTGCCCTCGTAGCCGCTGCTCACCAGCGGCTGGCGGGCCGTCGTCCGATGCAGCGGGCGGGGGAAGAACTCCTCGATCGGGCGGCCGTTGACGACGAAGGCGCCGTTGCCGGCGAGCAGCGTGACGCGGGCGATCGCGTTCTTGCGTTTGCCGGTCGCCAGGTAGCGCGAGTCGCCCTCGACCTTGGCCGGGGCGCGGCTCGCCGCCTGCTCCTCATCCTCGGATTCGCCGGCCAGGGCGGCCTCGCGGGCCCGTCGCTCCTCCTCTTCGGCTTCCCTGCGCGCCCGCTCCTCGGCGCTCAGCGGCCGCTCCTCCGGCTCGACCGCGATCGGCTCCAGGTCGGCGCCGGGAATCACATCCTTCTTCTTCTCCTCCTTGGCGGCCGGCTCAGGCTCGGGCTCGCTCCCCTCCTGCTCAGCAGCCGAACTCTCAGCGGGCTCCTCCGCAGACGCCTCATCCTCGGCGTCACCCGCAGCCGCATCTGACGCGGGTGGCGTGGGGGTGGGCTCCTCGCCCGCAGCCTGCGAGGACGAGGAGTCCTCCCCCGCGACAGGACCCGCGGCCTGACCGGTTTCGTCCTGCGCCTGCTCTTCGGAAGTCTCTCGGTCCTGCGGCTCGTCTGCCATCTACTTGATCTCCATCGGCTGTGGTTTCTGCGCCGCGTGCGGGTGGTCCGGACCCGCATAGACCTTGAGCTTGGTCAGCTGCTTGCGGGCGAGGCGGTTGCGGGGAAGCATCCCCTTCACCGCCTTGCGGATCACCTCCTCGGGGCGACGATCGAGCATCTCGGCCAGGCTGCGGGACTTGATCCCGCCCGGGTAGCCGGAGTGGCGCCAGTAGCGCTTCTGCTCGAGCTTGTTCCCGGTGACCCTGATCTTCTCGGCGTTGACGACGACGACGAAGTCGCCGGTGTCGACGTGCGGCGTGTACTCGGGCTTGCGCTTGCCGCGCAGGGCGTCGGCGATGCGCGTCGCCAGCCGGCCCAGGGTCTGCCCCTCGGCATCGACGATCAGCCAGTCGCGCTGGCGGTCTGTCGGCTTGGCAACGTAGGTCTTCATCAGAGAAAAGCCGCGGGGGGAGCCCCAGCGGCCTCGGGATGATAGCCGCCGAGCCGAGTTGACGCGCACCTGCCCGGTCGGCCGCGAGCCGGGCTATACTGCCGCGCCATCCATAGCCGAATTCCGGCCGCGCCAGCGGACGGGAGCGGAGGAACCGCAGGGGCCGTTGCAGGTCCCGGGGGCGAATCGGACGAAGATCGGTCCGTAGCGCATCTCTTTCAGCGCGAGCCCGACAGCTAACTCCGCAGGCGAACGAAAGAGGGGGCACGTGGCACGCAGAAGTGCTGACGCCGGGCGTTGGCTTGGTGGGATATCGATTTTCGCGGCGGTTGCCGTGCTGGCCTGCCTCGCGACGCCGGCGCTCGCGCAGACCGGTGGCGCTCCGACTCCGAGCGCCGGCCCGCCGGCGCCGCCGAGCCACGGCGGCTCGCCCGACCCCGCGCCGAGCGCCGGCAACCTGACCCTGCTCGCGGCTAGGACGTGGCCGCGCAAGTCCTTCTACTACGGCGCCAGCTCGCCCCGCCTGCGCTACGAAGTCGCCAGCGACCAGCCTGCCAACGACCTGCGCGTCGACGTCGTCGGCGAAGGCGGCGAAGTGGTGAAGAGCTTCTACCGCAACGACGTCGCGCCGCAAACGCCCGACAGCGTGCGCTGGGACGGGACCGTCGGCAAGGGGCGGCCGGCGCCCAACGGCCGCTACAGCTTCCGCGTCGTTCCGCAGGCGGGCGGCCGCGTCGCGCGCCCCGCCACCTCCTCCGCCTCCCCGCAACCGCTCAGCCTCGGCTTCCAGCTCTACGCCTACGCCTTTCCGATCCTCGGGCCGCACGACTACGGCGGCGCGGGCGGGCGCTTCGGGGCGGCCCGCTCCGGCCACACCCACGAGGGGCAGGACGTGATGACGAAGTGCGGCACGCCGCTGGTCGCCGCGCGCGGCGGCCGCGTCCAGTACTCCGGCTACCAGGGCGCCGCCGGCAACTACCTGGTGATCGACGGCAAGGGGACCGGCTACGACTTCGGCTACATGCACCTGCTCGAACCCTCGCCGCTGAAGGCCGGGATGACCGTGCGCACCGGCGAACCGATCGGCCTCGTCGGCCAGACCGGCGACGCCACGGCCTGTCACCTGCACTTCGAGATCTGGACGTCGCCCGGGTGGTACGAAGGCGGCAGCCCGATCGACCCGCTGCGCTTCCTCGAGCAGTGGGACAGCTACTCCTGACCTCACCCAGGTCGATCGCCGGCGCGCTTCAGTCGCGGTCATAGGATGAGCGGCCCGTGCCCGCGGTCGCCATCCCACTTGCCTGCCTCACCGTGATCGCCACGTTCATCGGCGGCCGGGTCGCGCTGCGGCTTTCGCACACGCTGCCGACGGTGATCGCGCTGACCGGCGGCGTCGTCGTCGCCGTCGCACTCTTCGACGTCCTACCCGAGGGAATCGACAACGTCGGCGATACGAACAAGGCGACGGCGCTGGTCGCGGTCGGCTTCCTCGCCTTCTTCTTCGCCGAGCGGGCGCTGGTGCTGCACCACCGCGACGATCCGGAGGAGGCGCGGGCGCACTCGCGGGTCGGCGTCCTCGGCGCGCTCGGGCTCTCGATCCACAGCTTCGTCGACGGGCTGGGGATCGGCCTCGCCTTCAACCTCGACTCGACCACGGGCTTCCTCGTCTTCATCGCCGTGGTCAGCCACGACTTCGCCGACGGCCTCAACACCGTCAGCTTCGTGCTCAGCCAGTCGGGCGACCGCAGGCAGGCGGCGAGGTGGCTGCGGATCGACGCGATCGCGCCGCTGCTCGGCGCGATCGTCGGCTCGTTCGCCGGAATTCCCGACGCGGCGCTCGGCTACATCCTCTGCGTCTACGCCGGCTTCTTCATCTACATGGGCGCGACCGACCTGCTGCCGGAGGCCCACGCCCACGCCTCGTGGAGCAAAGTCGGGCTGACGGCCTCCGGCTTCGCCGCGATCTTCGTCATCACCCGCCTCGCCGGCGTCTGAGCCGCCGCCGTTCGTCGAGCTCGATAAGCGCCAGCGCCAGCGCGACCGGCACCGTCGCGGGCAACGTGTCCACGGCGAGGAAGAGCAGATCGAACCCCAGCCCCAGCGCAAGCACCAACCCCGCCCCCACCACCTGCCGACGGGCGTCGGCGGCGAGGGCGAGCAGGCAGCCGAGGGTGGCGGCGACGAAGAGGTCGCCGAAGCCGATCGCCGCGTCGCCGAAGTGGACGACCTGGAGGCTCGGCAGGCCGCCGGGAGCGGCGGCGGTGAGCACCGCGTTGGGGCCCTGGAGCAGATCGGCGGCGACGAACCAGGTGTCGACCGCGGCCATCGCGTAGATCCCCCACTTCAGCCAGCGGACGGGGGCGACCGAGGCGAGCAGCCAGCCGAGGCCGATGCAGCCGAGCCCGGTCAGCGCCATCGCCGCCGTCTCGCCGACCAGGGCCCCGGGGGCGGCCCAGGCGATCAGGAAGAGCGGCGGGACCGCCGCCGCCCACTCGGGCCGCGCGCCGTGCACGAGCCGGCCGAGGGCGAGCGCGGCGAACGGCGGCACGGCGGCCAGCGCCAGCCAGGAGAGCGCCGTCGCCGATTCGCCCTGCCAGGCGACGATTCCGATCACGACGACGATCGAGCCGGCCGGCACCAGCGCCCACCAGGGGCTGCGGAAGCGCTCGAGCCGGGGCAAGCGCCACGCCCGCGGCAAGGCCACGAGCGCCGCCTGCGCCAGGCTGAGGATCGCTATCGAGAAGCCGAAGGAGGGCGAGCTACTCCCACTCGATGGTGGCGGGGGGCTTGGAGGAGATATCCAAGGCCACGCGGTTCACGTCCTCGATCTCGTTGATGATCCGGTTGGAGACCCTCTCCAGCAGGTCGTATGGGAGGCGGGCCCAGTCGGCGGTCATCGCGTCGTCGGAGGTCACGGCGCGGATCACGATCGGGTAGGCGTAGGTACGGCCGTCCCCCTGGACGCCGACCGAGCGCACGACGGGAAGCACGCAGAAGGACTGCCACAGCTGCCGATAGAGCTCGGCGGCGCGGATCTCCTCCTGCAGGATCGCGTCCGCCGAGCGCAGGATGTCGAGCCGCTCGCGGTTGACCTCGCCGCCGACGATGCGGATCGCCAGCCCCGGCCCCGGGAAGGGCTGTCTCCAGACCATCCGTTCGGGCAGCCCGAGCTCGGCGCCGACCGCACGCACCTCGTCCTTGAACAGCATCCGCAGCGGCTCGACCAGCTCGAACTCGAGGTCCTCGGGCAGGCCGCCGACGTTGTGGTGGGACTTGATCGTGTCGGCGGCGTCGCTGCCGCCCGACTCGATCACGTCCGAGTAGAGGGTGCCCTGCACCAGGTAGGCGGCGTCCTCGAGCTTCGCCGCCTCCTGCTCGAAGACGCGGATGAACTCGCCACCGATGATCTTGCGCTTGCGCTCGGGCTCGTCGACCCCGGCGAGCTTGGCGAGGAAGCGCTCCTCCGCGTCGACGTGGACCAGCGGGATGCCGAACTGCCCGAAGGCCTCGACGACCTGCTCGGCCTCGTTCAGCCGCATCAGCCCGTGGTCGACGAAGACGCAGGTCAGCTGCTCGCCGATCGCCCTGTGGACGAGCAGCGCCGCGACCGAGGAGTCGACGCCGCCGGAGAGGCCGCAGATCACCCGCCCGTCGCCGACCTGGGCGCGGATCGCCGCGACCTGCTCGGCGATCACCGACTCGGCCGACCACTGCTCCTCGCAGCCGGCGATCTCGCGCAGGAAGCGGGTCAGCACCTCGGTGCCGTAGGGGGTGTGGACGACCTCGGGGTGGAACTGGATCCCGTAGAGCCCGCGCTCGGGCGCCTCGCAGGCGGCGACCGGCGAGGCCGGCGTCGCGGCGAGAGCGGTGAATCCCGGCGGCGGCTCGAATACGGAGTCCCGGTGGCTCATCCAGCAGCTCTGCTCCCGCGGCAGCCCCGCCAGCAACCGTCCGCCGGCGTTGCGCAGGGTCAGCTCCGCGCGCCCGAACTCGCCCGACTCGGCCCCTTCGACCTTGCCCCCGAGCGCCTTGACCATCGCCTGCATCCCGTAACAGATGCCGAGCATCGGAATCCCCAGATCGAGCAGCTCGGCCGGGAACGCCGGCGCCCCCTCCTCGTACACCGACGCCGGCCCGCCGGACAAGACGAGAGCCTTCGGCGCCCGCTCACGAATCCTCTCCACAGGCGTGCTGGCCGGCAGCAGCTCGGAGAAGACGCCACATTCGCGAATGCGCCGAGCTATGAGCTGGGAGTACTGCCCGCCGAAATCAAGGACGAGGGCCTCCTCGACCGCGTCCCTGCCGGCGGGTGGCGCCGTAGGGGGGACCGCCCCTGAGGACGCTTCAGCGACCGGAGGGGGCGGTGGGTCCCCTGCGGCGAAAGGACCCGCCGGCCCGACCATGTCGGGCCTGTCAGTCATCCGCGACGCCGACACCAGCCGACACCGCAGCTCTCCCGTTGGAGCCCATGCCCACCGCCTGCTCGGTCTGCAGCTTCTTGCCCTCGCTCATCAGCGCCGGCGCGACCATCACCTCGGCCCGCTGGAACGAGCGGATGTCCTCGTAGCCGGTCGTCGCCATCGAGGTTTTCAGCGCCCCCATCAGGTTGAAGGTCCCGTCGTTCTCCTGCGCCGGCCCGAGCAGGATCTCCTCCATCGTCCCGTCCTGCCTGGTGGAGACCCGGGTGCCGCGCGGAAGCGAGGGATGGAACGTCGCCATCCCCCAGTGGAAGCCGCGACCCGGCGCCTCCTTGGCGCGGGCCAGGGGCGAGCCGACCATCACCGAGTCGGCGCCGACCGCGATCGCCTTCGAGACGTCGCCGCCGGTGCGCATGCCGCCGTCG
>DASSBJ010000032.1:0-13620 GCA_035698885.1 Solirubrobacterales bacterium | reverse complement strand
GGGTTGGCGCATGGGGTGATCCTGGTGTTTCGCAGCCTGCGCGAGTCGCTGAACAAGCATGGGATCGAGGTTGTGGAGCCGAGTGGGGAGAAGTTCGATCCGCAGGTGCACGAGGCGCTCTCGATGCAGGCGGCCGACGGGGTCGAGTCCGGCACCGTGGTCGAGACGATGCAGAAGGGCTACCGGCTGGGTGAGCAGCTGCTGCGGCCGGCGCGCGTCGTGGTGGCGGAGTAGGAGGACCGCTTGGCGGACGACCTCTACAAGGTGCTCGGTGTATCCAAAGGCGCCTCCGACGAGGAGCTGAAGAAGGCGTACCGCAAGCTGGCGCGCAAGTACCACCCCGATCGCAACCCCGACGACGCCGCCGCGGAGGAGAAGTTCAAGCAGGTCCAGGGCGCCTACGACACGCTCTCGGACCCCGAGAAGCGCAAGCAGTACGACTCGGGCGGCATGTTCGCCGGCGCGGGCCCCGGCGGCCCCGGATACGGGCCGTTCACGGCCGGGCCGGCCGGCCAGGGCGGCTTCGTCGACCTCGGCGACCTGAGCGAGATCTTCTCCTCGATGTTCGGCGGCGGGGCCGGCGGCCGGCGGCAGCCGCGGCCGCAGCGCGGCGCCGACCTCGAAACCGAAGCGCCGCTGAGCTTCAAGCAGTCGATCGAGGGGACCGAGGTGCGCGTTCCCGGCGCCGGTGGGAAGACGCTCCGGGCGAAGATCCCCGCCGGGGTCAGGAACGGCTCGCGGATCAAGATCGCCGGCAAGGGCGAACCGAGCCCGAGCGGCGGGCCGCCGGGCGACCTCTACGTCGTCGCCCGGGTCCTGCCCTCCCCCGTCTTCAAGCGGCTCGACGGCGGCAACCTCGAGGTGACGGTGCCGATCGGCATCGCCGAGGCGCTGCGCGGCGGCACGATCGAGGTGCCGACGCTGAGGGGGACGAAGAAGATCAAGGTCGCGCCGGGGACCAGGCACGGCTCGATCCAGCGGCTGCGCGGCGAGGGGGCGCCGAAGCCGGGCGGCAGAGGCCGGGGCGACATCCGCTACCGGCTGGAGATCGAGCTGCCGAAGGAGCTGAGCGAGGAGCAGCGGAGGATCGTCGACGAGCTGGCCGAGTCGCTCAACGGCTCCGACCCGCGCGCCGAGCTGCTGCGGAAGGCGGCGGGATGAGCAGCGCCGCGGACTTTCGGCGTGCCGGAGCGCGCAAAGGGGTCGCGGCGACGATCGCGGTCGACGAAGAGCAGGGCGTCTTCATGATCTCGGTCGCCGCCGAGCTCGCCGAGATGCACCCGCAGACGTTGCGCATGTACGAGGCGCGCGGTCTGATCGAGCCGCAGCGCTCGGCGAAGAACACGCGCCTGTACTCGCAGCGCGACGTCGAACGGCTGCGCCACATCCAGCGCCTCACCGCGGCCGGCCTCAACCTGACCGGGGTCGAGATAGTGCTCGAAATGGAAGCCGAGGTCGAGCGGATGAAGGCCAAGCTCGAGCGGATGCGCCGCCACGCCGCCGAGCTCGAACGCCGCATGGCGAGGAAAGGACTCTGATGCAGCCGGACCGCTTCACCGTCAAATCCCAGGAGGCCGTCGCCGCGGCGCAGCAGCTGGCGGCCAGGCGGCGCAACTCCGAGGTCGCCCCCGCCCACCTGCTGCTCGCCCTGGTCCAGCAGGACGACGGGCTGGTGGCGCCGATCCTGCGCAAGGCCGGCGCCGACCCGGCGGCGGTCGGCGCGGGCGCCAACGAGGCGGTCGAGGCGCTGCCGAAGCTGAGCGGCGGCGAGCGGCCCGAGGTGCGTCCCTCCTCCGCCTTCCTCGCCGTGCTGCAGGGGGCCGAGCGCGAGATGGGCAAGCTCGGCGACGAGTACATCTCGACCGATCACGTCCTGCTGGCGATGACCGACAAGGGCTCCGGCGTCGCCGAGCTGCTGCCCGACGCGACGGCGCTGGAGAAGGCGATCGGCGAAGTCCGCCCGCAGCGGGTCAGCACGCCGGAGCCGGAGACGACGGCACAGGCGCTGGAGAAATTCGGCCGCGACCTGACCGCCGAGGCGCAGAGCGGCAGGCTCGACCCGGTGATCGGCCGCGACGAGGAGATCCGCCGCGTGGTCCAGGTTCTCTCCCGCCGGACCAAGAACAACCCGGTGCTGATCGGCGACCCGGGAGTCGGCAAGACGGCGATCGTCGAGGGGCTGGCGCAGCGGATCGTCAACGGCGACGTGCCGGAGAGCCTGCGCGACCGGCGCGTGATCGCGCTCGACATCGGCTCGCTGCTCGCCGGCTCCAAATACCGCGGCGAGTTCGAGGAGCGGCTGAAAGCGGTGCTGTCGGAGGTGCAGGAGGCGGAGGGGCAGATCGTCCTCTTCCTCGACGAGCTGCACACGATCGTCGGCGCCGGCGCGGCGGAAGGCGCGGTCGACGCCGCCAACCTCCTGAAGCCGATGCTGGCGCGGGGCGAGCTGCGCGCGGTCGGCGCGACGACGCTCGACGAGTACCGCAAGCACATCGAGAAAGACGCGGCGCTGGAGCGGCGCTTTCAGCCGGTGCTCGTCGGCGAGCCCGACATCGGCGACACGATCGCGATCCTGCGCGGGCTGAAGGGACGCTACGAGGAGCACCACGGCGTGCGCATCGCCGACTCGGCGATCGTCGCCGCGGCGACCCTCTCGGAGCGCTACATCGCCGACCGCTTCCTGCCCGACAAGGCGATCGACCTGATCGACGAGGCGGCCTCGCGGCTGAAGATCGAGATCGACTCGGTGCCGACCGAGATCGACGAGGTCGAGCGCCGGGTGCAGCAGCTGGAGATCGAGCGCGAGGCGCTGAAGAAGGAGAGCGACGAGGCCTCGCGGGCGCGGCTCGAGGCGCTCGAGTCCGAGCTCGCCGAGCTGCGCGAGAGCTCGGGCGAGATGAAGGCGCGCTGGCAGAACGAGAAGGACGCGATCGAGGAGATCAAGTCGGCCAAGGCGCGGCTCGAGGAGGCGGGGCGCGCGGCCGAGCGGGCCGAGCGCGAGGGCGACCTGGAGGGCGCGGCGAAGCTGCGCTACGGCGAGATCCCGGAGCTCGAGAAGACCGTCGGCGAGGGCGAGCAGCGGCTCGCCGAACTGCACGCCGAGCACGGCTCGATGCTGGCCGACGAGGTGACCGAGGAGGACGTCGCCGAGGTCGTCGCCAAATGGACCGGGATCCCGGTCAGCCGGCTGATGGAGGGCGAGGTCGAGAAGCTGATCCAGATGGAGCAGCGCCTGCACGAGCGGGTGATCGGCCAGGACGAGGCGATCGCCGCGGTCTCCAACGCGCTGCGCCGCTCGCGCGCCGGGCTCGCCGATCCCCACCGGCCGATCGGCTCCTTCCTCTTCCTCGGCCCGACCGGGGTCGGCAAGACCGAGCTGGCGAAGGCGCTGGCCGAGTTCATGTTCGACTCCGAGCAGGCGATCGTCCGCCTCGACATGTCCGAGTACATGGAGAAGCACACGGTGGCGCGGCTGATCGGCGCGCCGCCCGGCTACGTCGGCTACGAGGAGGGCGGCCAGCTGACCGAGGCGGTGCGACGGCGCCCCTACGCGGTGGTGCTGCTCGACGAGATCGAGAAGGCGCACCCCGACGTCTTCAACACGCTGCTGCAGCTGATGGACGACGGCCGGCTGACGGACGGGCAGGGGCGCACGGTCAGCTTCACCAACACGGTGCTGATCATGACCTCCAACGTCGGCAGCGAGCGGATCGTCGCCGAGTCGGTCGACGAGAAGATCCGCGAGCAGATCGAGGAGGTGCTGGCGGCGACCTTCAAGCCGGAGTTCCTCAACCGGATCGACGACACGGTGATCTTCCACCGGCTCTCCAAGCAGGACATCGGCCGGATCGTCGAGCTGCAGGTGGAGCAGCTGGTCGGCCGGGTGCGCGAGCGCGGGATCGAGGTCGAGCTGAGCGGCGACGCACGCACGCTGCTCGGCAACCTCGGCTACGACCCGACCTACGGCGCCCGGCCGCTGAAGCGCGTCGTGCAGAAGCAGCTGGTCGACAAGCTGGCGCTGAAGATCCTCGAGGGCGAGTTCGCCGACGGCGACACCGTCCAAGTCGACGCCGCCGACGGCGAGCTGGTCTTCGAGAAGGCGGCGGAGCCGGCCGTCCTTTAGCCGCCGCTCAAGGACCGCTGCTAAACAGCGCCGGGATTGTTTATCTGGGATAGGCAATCCAGCTGACGGGACTTCAGGGATTTGGCGCAGCTTCCGACATAAGCTGTGCGTGGGCCTCAAACAGATGTTGAGACAACGGCACATCAACGGCGATCCGGGAGGGCGTGCTAGGCGCTTTGCCTCCGCTGCCGTCGACGTCGCGCGCTGGCCGTTCGAGCGCGCCGCCTGGTCGGTCGAGCGCAGCGTGCTGTGGCCGCTGCAACGGCGCTTCGCCGGTTGGAGCCCCCCGGGCCGCAGCTTCGGCGCCGCCGCGGGGCTCGCCGCGATCGGCCTGGCGGCGATCCTGGCCGCGATCCTCGTCCTGCCGGGCGGGGGCGCGGCGCCCCCCGAGCGCGTCGCGCGGCCGACGGTGGCGATCGTCCCGCCGAGCAAGCCGCGGCCCCGACCCGCCGAATCGCAGGAGCCGACGCTGCAGGGCGTCCAGCCCCACTTCGGCGTCGGCAAGGGGGTCGCGAAGAGCGGCGGCGAGCAGGCGGGCGCCGGCGACCCGGCTGCCGGCTCCGGCTCGTCGGGCGCGGGTGCCGTGGAGCCCGAACCGACCGCGACCGCCGACGGCGCCGCCGCCGAAGAAGAAGCCGCCGCCACCGCGTCCGCCGCCGGCAAGCCCGTCCCCGCCGGGCCGGTGGCGATGAAGGTCGCGCGCCGCTTCTCCGAGGCCTTCGTCTTCTACGAGATCGGCAAGAAGCCGGCGCGGGCGAAGACGGTGTTCGGCGAAACGGCGACCGAACAGCTCGCCGAAGCGCTGCAGGAACGGCCGCCGCGGCTGCCCTCGAACGGCAAGGTGCCGAAGGCGAAGGTGCTCAACCTCGTCGCCGGTCCCCGCTTCGGCAAGCAGTACACGGTCAGCGTCTCGCTGCTGCGAGTCGGCGTGACCAGCGAGCTGCGGATCACCCTGCAAAAGGAAGAGGACGGCGAGTGGCGCGTCGCGCAAATCCTCGGATGACGGCGCGGTTGCGCCGCGCCCTGCTCGGCGCGGCGGTCGGCCTCGCCCTGGCGGCGCCGGGCGCGCTCGCCGACGAAGCGCCGCCGAGCGAAGCGGAAGCCGCGCCGCCGCCGAGCGAAGGCGCGACTGCGGGGCCGAGCCTCCAGCAGGGCGCGACCCTCGCCGCCCCCGAAGCCCAGCCCGCCAAGCCCAAGCCGGAACCGGCGCCCGCGGGCGGGACCGCCGCCGCCAAGCCGAGCCCGCAGCAGCCCGAAAGCGGCGGCGCGGCATCGCCACCCCCCTCCGAACCGGCGACCGAATCGCCCTCCGCGCCCCCCAGCGCGAGCCTGATCATTCCCTCGGTGCCGAGCTCGAGCTGCGCGACGTCGGGCGTGCCGCCGGTGCTGGTGCCGATCTACCAGCGCGCGGCGAGCGCCTACGCGCTCGGCCCGCAGGGCGCGGCGATCCTCGCCGGGATCAACGCGGTCGAGACCGCGTTCGGGACCAACCTCAACGTCTCCTCGGCCGGCGCCGAGGGCTGGATGCAGTTCATGCCCTCGACCTGGACGACCTACGGCGTCGACGCCAACGGCGACGGCGAGGCGGACCCGTACAACCCCGAAGACGCGATCTTCGCCGCGGCGAGCTACCTGCACGCCGCCGGCATGCCGACCGACACCTACGGCGCGATCTTCGCCTACAACCACGCCGACTGGTACGTCGCCGAGGTGCTCGCCGACGCCGCCTGCTACGCCGGCGCGGTCGGCGTCGAATCGCCCGTCTCCAGCCTGCTCGAACCGCAGCTGCCGGTGCTCGAGTGCGAACCGGCGAAGTCCTGGCGCAAGCGCATCCCCGCCGGCTACCTGAAGGCCTTCGAGGACGCCGCCGGGCGCTACGAACTCAGCCGTCGCGGCGTCTGGGCGCTGGCCGCGGTCGCACGCCTGGAGTCGAACTTCGGCCGCGGGATGACGAAGCGCGAACTGCGCCACGCCGGGCCGCTCGGGATCGAACCGAGCGAGTGGAAGCGCTACGCGGTCGACGGCGACCAGGACGGCCACATCCGCCACGCCGACCCGGCCGACTCGGCGGCGACGCTGGCGCGGCTGATCTGGTCGCGCAAGAGCCTCGCCGCCGGCCTGTTCACCCACAACCACGCCGAGTGGTACGTCCACGAGGTGCTCCGGGAAGCCGCCCGGCTGCGCGGCAAGTGCGAGATCTCCTACGTCGAATGGAAGATCGCGCCGCTGCCGGCGGGCCTGGAAACCGCCGGCCCGACCTCGGTCCTCGCCGGCAACCTGGCGAGCGCGCCGCGCGGCGCGCCGCCGGCGGTCAAGGCGGCGATCGCCGCGGCCAACTCGATCTCGACCACCCCCTACATCTGGGGCGGCGGCCACGGCTCCTGGATCTCGCCCGGCTACGACTGCTCGGGCGCGGTCAGCTTCGCCCTCTACGGGGCCGGGCTGCTCGACCGGCCGCTGACCTCGGGCGAACTGGAGCACTACGGCGAACCGGGGCCCGGCCGCTGGATCACGATCTACGCCAGCCCGACCCACACCTACGCCGAGATCGCCGGCCTGCGCTGGGACACGGTCGGCGACGCGTCGGGCACCGGCCCCCGCTGGCACGTGGAGCCTCCCTATCCGGAAGGCTTCGTCGTCCGGCATCCGACTGGGTATTAGAGGGGAAGGGCAAGGCTTCCTCCCCCCTTTAGAAGCAGTACCTTTGTCGTGGAGCTTGGTCCAGACCTTCTAGGGGGATTCGATGCCTACTTATGTGATGTTGACCAACCTGACCGCCGAGGGTGTGCGGACCTTGAAGAACAACCCCGCGCGGGTTGCCGAGGTCAACAAGGAGGTCGAACAGATCGGCGCCAAAGTGCAGGCGCAGTACGCGACGCTCGGCCAGTACGACTTCGTGACGATCGTCGAGGCGCCAGACGAGAAGACGATGGCCAAGGTCTCGGTCGAGCTCGGCTCGCGCGGGACGATGACCAGCCAGACGCTGACGGCGATGCCGGCGGACGAGCTGGCTGAATCCCTGTAAAGCGCCGCCTCCTCTGCTCCCGCGAATGCCTGAAGAACCGG
Organism: Solirubrobacterales bacterium; assembly: GCA_035698885.1. Classification (GTDB taxonomy): domain Bacteria; phylum Actinomycetota; class Thermoleophilia; order Solirubrobacterales; family 70-9; genus VRUE01. Next base: position 6,431 of record DASSBJ010000032.1, on the reverse strand, counting down.
ATATGCACAGGCATTCGCTCCCGCGTCGGGGGGCGGCTTAGCCAGATATGCGCGTGCTAGTTGTCGGAGCCGGCGGTCGCGAGCACGCGATGGTGCGGGCGCTGGCGCGCTCGCCGCGGGCGCCGCAGCTGCTCTGCGCGCCGGGCAACGCCGGGATCGCCGCCGACGCCGAGTGCCTGCCCGGGGTCGGCGCCGACGAGGTCGGGGCGATCGTCGCCGCGGCGCGCGAGCGGGCCGTCGACCTGGTCGCCGTCGGGCCCGAGGCGCCGCTGGTCGCGGGGCTGGTCGACGCGCTGGAGGAGCAGGGGATCGCCGCCTTCGGGCCGCGCGCCGCAGCCGCCGAGCTCGAGGGGTCGAAGGCGTTCGCCAAGCAGGTGATGGAGGCGGCGGGCGTGCCGACCGCCGCCCACGTCCTGCTGCACGACCGCGACGAAGCGCTGGCCGAGCTCTCCCGCGCCTCCTACCCCCTGGTGCTGAAGGCCGACGGCCTGGCGGCGGGCAAGGGCGTGATCCTCTGCGCCGGGGAGGACGAGGCGCGCGCCGCCGTCGAGGTCTTCTTCGGCGAGCGTCGCTTCGGCGAGACGACGGTCGTGCTGGAGGAGTTCCTCGAGGGCGAAGAGCTCTCGCTGCTGGCGCTCTGCGACGGCGAGAACGTCGTGCCGCTGGCTCCGGCCCAGGACTACAAGCGGATCTTCGACGGCGACGAGGGACCGAACACCGGCGGCATGGGCAGCTACTCGCCGGTGCCGGGCTTCGGCCCGGCCGAGGTCGAGCAGATCGTCGACGCGGTGCACCGGCCGGTCGTCGCCGAGATGGCGCGGCGCGGCGCCCCCTTTCACGGCGTCCTCTACGCCGGCCTGATGGTCGGCCCCGACGGGCCGAAGGTGCTCGAGTTCAACGTCCGCTTCGGCGACCCCGAGACGCAGGCGGTGCTGCCGCGGCTGCGCTCCGACCTGCTCGAGCTCTGCCTCGCGGCGCGCGAGCCGGGCGGGCTCGCCGGGGTCGAGGCGGAGTTCGGCGAGGACTGGGCGGTCACCCTGGTGCTCGCCTCGGCCGGCTACCCGGAGTCCTCCTCGAAGGGCGACTCGATCCGCGGCCTCGAGGCCGCCGCCGAGCTCGCCGAGCTGACCCACGCCGGGACCGCCGCGCGCGACGGCGAGCTCGTCACCGCCGGCGGCCGGGTGCTCAACGTGACCGCGCTCGGCCCGACGCCGGCGGCGGCGCGCGAGCGCGCATACGATGCCGCCGGCCGGATCTCCTTCGACGGAATGCAGGTCCGCTCCGACATAGCCACCCGCGCGGTCGAGCGGGTGCCCAGTTGACCACGACGACCCAGAGAGGAACGAGATGAGCGAGATCTCAGAGGAGCCGCAGCCGAGCGGGCCGGCGACGATGCCGGCGGTGGAGGAGGCGTTCGAGGAAATCGACGTCGACGAGCCGCATGTCGGGATCATCATGGGCTCGAAGAACGACAAGCCCAAGATGCAGCCGGCCGGTACGGCGCTGCAGGAGGCCGGCATCCGCTACGAGGTGCGCGTGATGAGCGCCCACCGCGACCCCGAGCTGGTGCGCGAGTACTGCCACAGCGCCCGCATGCGCGGGCTCAGGGCGATCATCGCCGGCGCCGGGATGTCGGCGGCGCTGCCCGGGGTCGCCGCCGCCCACACCGACCTGCCGGTGATCGGCGTGCCGATCCTCGGCAAGAGCCTCGGCGGCCTCGACGCGCTGCTCTCGGCGGTGCAGATGCCGCCCGGCGTGCCTGTGGCGTGCGTGGCGATCGACGGAGCGAAGAACGCGGGGTTGCTGGCGGCGAGAATCGTCAACTCGTGATACCTCGCTACACCAGAGATGAGATAGGGGCTGTCTGGTCCCAGCAGCGGAAGCTGGAGACCTGGCTGGAGGTGGAGCTGGCGGCTACTGAGGCCTGGGCGGAGCAGGGCGTCGTTCCCTCAGAAGCTGCGGAAGCGTGCCGGACGAAGGCGGCGTTCACGGTCGAGGCGGTGGACGAGCGCGAGAAGGTGACCGACCACGACGTCGCCGCCTTCGTCGACGTGGTCGCCCAGTCGGTCGGCGAGCACGGCCGCTGGGTGCACTACGGCCTCACCTCCTCCGACGTGCTCGACACGGCGCTCGCCGTGCAGCTGCGCCAGGCGGGCGAGGTCGTGCTCGGCTCGGCGCGCGCCTACCGCGACGCGCTCCTCGAGCGGGCGCTGGAGCAGCGCGACACCCTCTGCGTCGGCCGCACCCACGGCGTCCATGCCGAGCCGACGACCTTCGGCCTGCGGCTCGCCGGCTTCGCCTTCGAGGCCGACCGCAACCTCAGCCGGCTCACGGAGGCCTTCGAGCAGCTGCGCTTCGGCAAGCTCTCCGGCGCCGTCGGCACCTACGCCTCGGTGCCGCCGGCGGTCGAGGCGCGGGTGATGGAGCGACTCGGGCTGGAGCGCGAGGACGTCGCCACGCAGGTCGTGCCGCGCGACCGCCACGCCGTCCTCACCTCGGCGATCGCGATCGCCGGCGCCGGGCTGGAGCGCTTCGCGACCGAGGTGCGCAACCTGCAGCGCACCGAGCTGCGCGAGGTCGAGGAGCCGTTCGGCGCCGGCCAGAAGGGCTCCTCGGCGATGCCGCACAAGCGCAACCCGATCCGCAGCGAGCGGATCACCGGCCTCGCCCGGGTGCTGCGCGGCTACGCCCAGACCGGGCTCGAGAACGTCGCCCTCTGGCACGAGCGCGACATCTCCCACTCGGGCGCCGAGCGGGTGATCCTGCCCGACGCGACGATCGGCCTCGACTACATGCAGGACCTTGCGGCGAAGGTGGCGAGGGGGATGACGATCCGCGCCGAGCGGATGAAGGAGAACCTCGAGCTGACCCACGGCGCCCTGTTCAGCCAGCGCGCGCTCACCGCCCTGGTCGAGTCCGGCCTGACCCGCGACGACGCCTACCGGGTGGTCCAGGAGAACGCCCAGCGCGCCTGGGACACGGGCACCCATTTCCGCGAGCTGCTCGCCGAGGCGGCTCCCGACCTCGACCTCGACGCCGTCTTCGACTACGACGCCTACCTCGGCCACGTCCCGGCGATCTTCGAGCGCCTCGAAGCGCTGCGCTAGGCCGCGACGAGCTCGCGCGCCGGGTGGCGCGCGGTGAGCACGACCGGGGTGCCCGCCTTGGGCGAGAAGGTGATGTTGCGGCGGCCGACCCGCTCGGGGCGGGGGTCCGCCTTGCGCAGCTCGCAGCGGCCCAGGACCTCGCGCAGGACGATCCGCATCTCGAACTCGGCGAAGGCGGCGCCGAGGCAGCGGCGGATGCCGCCGCCGAAGGGGATCCAGGCGTAGGTGTCGGGCGGCTCGTCGAGGAAGCGCTCGGGGCGGAAGGCGAAGGGCTCGGGGAAGGACTCGGCGCGCGTGTGGGCGAGCCAGATCGCCGGGGTGACGTCGGTGCCCGCCGGCAGGCTGAGGCCGTCGACCTCGAGCTCGGCGTTGAGCCGGCGGCCCGCGAGCGGCACGACCGGGCGCAGGCGCAGCGACTCGGAGATCGTAGCCCGCAGGTAGTCGTCCTCACCGGCCTCGAGCGAGTCGCGCAGGCGGGCGAGCTCGCGCCGGTGGCGCAGCAGCAGGTCGAAGGTCCAGGCGAGCGCGGTCGCGGTCGTCTCGTGACCGGCGAGCAGCAGGGTCATCAGCTGGTCGCGCAGGTCCTCGTCGCCCATCTCCTCGCCGTCCTCGAAGCGCGCCTGCATCAGCACGGAGAGCATGTCGTCGCGGCCCTCGAAGTCCTCGGCGGCGCGGCGCTCGGCGATCTCCGCGTAGAGCAGCTCGTCGACCGCCCGCAGCTTGCCCTCGAATTTCGCCCACGGGCCCTGGCCGCCGAAGCGGCGGCTCGCCAGGCCGATCAGCTGCGTGAACGGCGAGGCGGTCTCCTCCAGCACCTCGGTCAGCAGCACGCGCAGGCGCTCCAGCCGCGGGCCCTCGGCGACGCCGAAGACGACGCGCAGGATCACCTCCAGGGTCACCGCCTGCATGCGCGGGTGGATCGCGAAGCGCTCGCCGAGCGGCCAGGAGTCGATCTCGGCCGCGACGATCTCCTCGACCAGCGGCGCGTAGGAGCGCATCCGCTCGCCGTGGAAGGCGGGCAGCATCAGCTTGCGGTGGGCGAGGTGGTCGGCGCCCTCGATCACGAGCACCGAGTGGGGGCCGACGATCGGCGTCAGCACGACCTCGCGTCCCGGCGGCAGGCCGTGCGCGCGCTCCGTGTACAGGGCCTTGATCGCGGCGGGATCGGAGATCATCACCATCGGCCGCTCGAAGCCCATGAACCGGACGCTGAACGCGTCGCCGTAGCGTTCGCGGCACTGCTGCATGAACGGCAGCGGCCGGAAGCTCCAGCGCAGGGTCTGCGACAGCGGCGAGTACGTGGGTTCGGGCGGCAGCATCGCCGAAGGAGGATCGCACGCCGGGGCGCAAATGCTCGCCGCTGCCGAGATGGTTAGCATCGGCTTAATGGCCGCCGTCGCAGATCTGAAGCTTCATTCGTCCGGCAAGGTGCGCGAGATCTACGAGTGGGAGGACGACCTCTTGATGGTCGCCTCCGACCGGATCTCGATCTACGACGTGGTGATGCCGACGCCGGTCACCGACAAGGGCAAGGTGCTCAACCGGATGTCGGAATTCTGGTTCGAGCTGACCGGCGACATCGTCCCCAACCACTTTCTCTCCAGCGACGTGCCGGAGGAGGTCGCCGAACGGGCGATGCGGGTGCGGCGGCTGGAGATGTACCCGGTGGAGTGCGTCGTGCGCGGCTACCTCTCCGGCTCCGGCTGGAAGGAATACCGGGAGGGCGGCGCGGTCTGCGGGATCGAGCTGCCGTCCGGGCTGCTCGAGTCCGACAAGCTGCCGGAGCCGATCTTCACCCCGGCGACCAAGGCCGAGATCGGCGACCACGACGAGAACGTCGACTTCGACCGCGCGGCGGAGATCGTCGGCGACCGGGCGCTGATGGAGGAGCTGCGGCGGGTCTCGATCGACGTCTACCGGCGCGGCGCCGAGCACGCGGCGGAGCGCGGGATCATCCTCGCCGACACCAAGTTCGAGTTCGGCCGCCACGCCGGCGCCGAGATCGTGCTCGGCGACGAGGTGCTGACCCCAGACTCCTCGCGCTTCTGGCCGGCCGACCGCTACGAGCCGGGCAGGACGCAGCCGTCCTTCGACAAGCAGTACGTGCGCGACTGGGCGACGCAGTCCGGCTGGGACCGCAAGCCGCCGGCGCCGGAGCTGCCGGCCGACGTGATCGAGCAGACGCGGGCCAAGTACGTCGAGGCCTACGAGCGGATCACGGAGCGCGCCTTCTAGTGGCGAGAGCCCGGGTCCTGATCCGCCCGAAGGAGGGGATCCTCGACCCACAGGGCAAGGCGGTCGAGCGGGCGCTGCCGGCGCTCGGCTTCGAGGGCGTCGGCCACGTGCGGGTCGGGCGGCTGGTCGAGTTGGAGACCGATCGGCCGGAGGCGTTGCCGGAGCTCTGCGAGAAGCTGCTCGCCAACCCGCTGATCGAGGACTTCGAGATAGAACAGATATGAAGTGGGGGATCCTGCAGTTCCCCGGCTCCTGCGACGAGCGGGACGCGCTGCACGCCTGCGAGCTGGCGGGCGGCGAGGCGCGGCTGGTCTGGCACGAGGAGCGCGAGCTGGACGACGTCGACGCGGTCGTCGTCCCCGGCGGCTTCTCCTACGGCGACTACCTGCGGGCCGGCGCGATCGCCCGCTTCTCGCCGGCGATGGAGGCGGTCGCCGAGCTCGCCGCGGCGGGCGGCCCGGTGCTGGGCATCTGCAACGGCTTCCAGGTCCTCTGCGAGGCGGGCCTGCTGCCGGGCGCGCTGCTCGTCAACGAGGGCATGCGCTTCGTCTGCCGCCAGGTCGAGCTGGTCGCCGACGGCGAGCGGCTCTCGATTCCGGCCAAGCACGGGGAAGGGCGGTACTGGGCGCCCGATGACGTGCTCGACGCGCTGGAGGCGAACGGGCAGGTGGCGTTCCGCTACGCGCCGGGGCAGAACCCGAACGGCTCGGCGCGCGAGATCGCCGGCGTGCGCAACGAGGCGGGCAACGTGCTCGGCCTGATGCCGCATCCTGAGCACGCCGTCGACGAGATGACCGGCTCGACGGATGGGCTGCGCGTATTTGAGGCGGTTGCCGGTGCTGCGGGAGGCGGCGGTTGATGTCCTCCCCGCACCGCGAGCTCGGCCTCACCGACTCCGAGTACGACCTCATCGTCGAGAAGCTCGGCCGCGAGCCGAACGGGGTCGAGCTGGCGATGTTCAGCCTGCTCTGGTCCGAGCACTGCGCCTACAAGCACTCGCGCAAGCTGCTGCGGCGGCTGCCGACCGAGGGCGAGCGGGTGGTGATGGGACCGGGCGAGAACGCCGGCGCGGTCGACGTCGGCGGCGGC
>DASSBJ010000031.1:0-43281 GCA_035698885.1 Solirubrobacterales bacterium | reverse complement strand
TCCTCGACCCGCGGGTCAAGCTCGGGAGCTCGCCACGGTGAGCGAGCCGCTGCTCAGCGTCAGCGACCTGCGGGTCGCCTTCGCCACCGAAGGGGGGCTCGTCCGGGCGGTCGACGGCGTCTCGTTCGAGCTCGCGCCGGGCGAGGTGCTGGCGATCGTCGGCGAGTCCGGCTCGGGCAAGAGCGTCACCGCGCAGACGATCGTCGGGCTCACCCGCTCGCCCAACGCACGCATCGAGGGGTCGGTCCGGCTCGACGGAGTCGAGCTGATCGACGCCGCCGAGAGCGAGCTGCGCAGGGTCCGCGGCGAGCGGATCGCGATGGTCTTCCAGGACCCGATGACCTCGTTCAACCCGGTCTACCGGATCGGCAGGCAGCTGACCGAGGCGACGCTGGCCCTGCGCCCGAAGACGACCAGGGACGAGGCCCGCGCGCAAGCGATCGAGCTGCTCGGCTCGGTCGGGCTGCCGGACCCCGAGCGGCAGGTCGACCGCTATCCCTTCGAGCTCTCGGGCGGCATGCGGCAGCGGGCGATGATCGCGATGGCGCTGATGCTCGAGCCGGAGATCCTGATCGCCGACGAGCCGACGACCGCGCTCGACGTGACGATCCAGGCGCAGATCCTCGAGCTGCTGCGGCGGCTCAACCGCGAACGCGGCCTCTCGACGATCCTGATCACGCACGACTTCGGCGTCGTCGCCGAGATGGCCGACCGGGTGCTGGTGATGCATGAGGGCGAGATCGTCGAGCGCGGCGGCCTCGACGACGTCTTCTACTCGCCGCGGGACCCGTACACGCGCAAGCTGCTCGGCGCCGTCGTGCGGCTCGACCGGGCGCCGCCGCTGCGGCCGGGCCGGGGCGCGGCGCCGCTGCTCGAGGTGAGCGGCCTGGTCAAGCACTTCCCGCTCAAGCGCGGCCTGCTGGTCGACCGCGAGGTCGACCGGGTGCGCGCCGTGGACGGGGTCAGCTTCAGCGTCGCCCGCGGCGAGACGCTCGGGCTGGTCGGAGAGTCGGGCAGCGGCAAGTCGACCCTCTCGCGCACCGTCCTGCAGCTGCTCGAGCCGACCTCCGGCTCGGTCCGCTTCGACGGCCGCGAGATCGCCGGGCTCTCGCGGCGGCAGATGCGGCCGCTGCGCGCGCGGATGCAGATGGTCTTCCAGGACCCCTACTCCTCGCTCAACCCGCGCAAGCGGATCGGCCAGATCGTCGGCGAGCCACTGCGCATCCAGGGGGCCCTTTCGGGCCGTGAGCTGCGGGCGCGGGTGCAGGAGCTGCTCGAGCGGGTGGGGCTCTCCGCCGCTCACCACCAGCGCTACCCGCACGAGTTCTCCGGCGGGCAGCGGCAGCGGATCGGCATCGCACGGGCGCTGGCGCTGGAGCCGAAGCTGGTGATCGCCGACGAGCCGGTCTCCGCGCTCGACGTCTCGATCCGCGCGCAGATCCTCGACCTGATGGCCGAGCTGCAGGACGAGTTCGGCCTCACCTACGTCTTCGTCGCCCACGACATCGGCGTCGTCCGCCACGTCTCCGACCGGATCGCGGTGATGCACGACGGCAAGATCGTCGAGCAGGGGCCGGCCGACGAGGTCTGCGAGCGCCCCTCGGATCCCTACACGAAGCAGCTGCTGGCGGCGGTGCCGGTGCCGGACCCGCGCGAGGCGCGCGCCCGTCGGGCATCATCCGCTATGTGACCCTGCCGCTCGCGCCGCCGCTGAAGCCGCAGCTCGCGCTGTCCCGCAAGCAGCTGCCGCGCGGCGAGCAGTGGGCCTACGAGCAGAAGCTCGACGGCTTCCGCGCGATCGTCTTCGTCGACGGCGAGCACGCCTACATCCAGTCGCGCGGCGCCAAGGACCTGACCCGCTACTTCCCCGAGCTGAGCTTCGCCCCGGGTCGCTACGTGCTCGACGGCGAGCTGGTGATCCGCGACGCCGAGGGCAGGCTCGAATTCGACGCCCTGCAGCAGCGCATCCACCCGGCCGAGTCGCGGATCGGCCTGCTCTCGCGCGAGATCCCGGCCGCCTACGTCGCCTTCGACCTGCTCGCCGAGGACGACGAGGCGCTGCTGGAGACGCCGTTCGACGAGCGCCGCGCGCGGCTCGAGGCGCTGGCCGCGCGCACCGGCGTCGAGACGAGCGAGCTCAGCCCCGACCCGGCGCGGGCGGAGGAGTGGCTGCGGCGCACGGAGGGAACGATGGCCAAGCAACTCGACGCCGCCTACCTGCCCGGCAAGCGCAGGGGGATGGCGAAGGTCAAGCGCGAGCGCGAGATCGACTGCGTGGTGCTCGGCTGGCGGCCGGGCAAGGAGGAGGGGACGGTCGGCTCGCTGATCCTCGGGCTGTACGACGGCGATGCGCTGCGGCCGGTAGGGCACATCTCCGGCTTCAAGGCGGCGGAAAAACGGGCGCTGCCGAAGCTGCTGGCGCCGCTGGAGACGGGCGAGAGCGGAACGGCGGAGCCGAGTCGCTGGACCGGCGGGCGGGACCTCGAGTGGGTCGCGCTGCGGCCGGAGCTGGTGATCGAAGTGGGCTACGACCATGCGGCCGCGGGGCGGATCCGGCACGGGGCCAGGTTCCGCCGGTTCAGGGACGACAAAGACCCCAGGGAGTGCACCTTCGAGCTACTTGACGAAGGGTGAACGGGGCGCAGGGAGGCTAGGCCAACCTGCCCTCGATTACCTCTCCTCGCCCAGCGTGCCGACCCCGGCGTCGTCGGAGGCGGCGTGGTCGGTGACCGGGGCCGAGAAGGAGACCGGCAGGCCGGCGTCGCGCGCTCCGGCTTCGATCCGCTCGCGCCAGTCGGAGTGGATCGCCCCGGCCAGGTAGACGTTCCAGCTTCGCTCGGGCACGTACTCCCCCTACCCGCCGCTCGCCTCGCGAACCGGCCGGACCGCCTGCTCCTCGAAATGCTTGCTCAGCATCGTCACCTGGCCCTGGTAGTTGGAGCCGAGATCCTCGCCGTAGAGGCGCTCCGCCGGCGCGCTGGTGCGCTCCAGCGCCAGCTTGCAGACCGGCTGGCGGTGTTCGACCATGAAGGAGACGTCGCGCGCCCGCACCTCGAGCGCCGCGCGGCTGCCGTGGCGGCCGCCGGCCGGGTCGTAGCCGAAGCCCGGGTCGAAGAAGCCGGCGTAGTGCGTTCGCAGCTCCCCCGCGGTCGGGTCGTAGGCCATCATCTCGGCGGCGATCTGCGGCGGGATGCAGACCCCCTCGGCCGAGAGCAGGAGGTAGAAGATCTCCGGCTCGAGCACGATCCGCCCACCGGGCTCGGGATAGACCGGGTCCCAGTAGTCGGTCCAGCGGTAGGCGCGGATCCGCGAGAGATCGATCGGCAGGCTGTTCTTCTTCGCCCGGTAGCCGACGATTCGATCGCCGGGCCCGGAGAGGTCGACGCTGAGGAAGAGACCTTCGGCGAGCGCCAGCTCCGACTCGCGCAGCGCATGCGAGTCGAGGTAGAGCAGCGGGAACTCGTCCTGCAGGGCGCGGATCTCGGCGTCGCCGAGGCGGACCTCGCCGCGCGCCAGGCGCAGCTGGTTGAGCGACAGGCCGCTGCGCACCTGGATCGCGAACGAGCGCGGCACGATCTCGAGGTAGAGCCTGCCGCGATAACCGGGGCGGACCTCGTCGAAGCGGTGATGGCGGTCGGTGAGCACCCGGGTGAACACGTCGAGGCGACCGGTCGAGCTCTTCGGGTTCGCCTTGGCGCGCACGTCGTCGGGCAGCGCCAGCTCCTCCAGCAGCGGCACCAGGTAGGGGCGGTCGCGCTCGAGCACGGCGCCGTCGCGCAGGTCGACCTTCTGGAAGGCGAGGCCCTCGATCTTCTCCTCGACCGTCGAGTCGACGTCGGGCAGGAAGCTGCAGCGCAGCGCCCACGCGTGGTCGCCGAGGCGCAGGTCGACGCTGGCGGGCTGGATCGCCTCGGGCAGGATGCGGTACTCGCCGGAGCTCAGCCAGCCGGCCTCGATCGCCCCGCTCAGGGCCTGCGAGGGAAAGACGCCCGCGACGGTTCGGTCGCGTGCCCCGGCCGCGGCGTCCGGCGCCGCTGCGCGCGCGTCGCTCATCGAGAAGAGGATATCCGTCAGGCCGACGCCAGGTACGGCGCCGTCATGAACTCGCTGAGCTCGGGAAGCAGGTCCTCGGCCCGCGCGGCTTCGCCGCGGCGGATCTGCTGGTAGACGATCCAGGCGACGCCGCCGACCAGCGTCTCGGCGATCGTCTCCGGAAGGCGATCGTCGTCCGGCAGCGCCTTCCGCGTGAGCTCGACGAAGCCGTCCACGGCATCCTCGTAGCGCTTGGTTGCCGTCGGGGTCGCGGATAGCGCCTCGATCATGCACATCCGAGCGACCATCGGCTGCTCGGCGACGAAGCCGAGAAAGGCGGCCAGGCCGCCTTCGATCCGCTTCTGCCAGTCGCCGTCGGCCCCGGCGCCTCCTTCCTCGACCCTGCGCATGATCTCGTCGCGAGCCGAGTCGAAGGCCGCGAGGAAGACCTCCTCCTTGCCCTCGAAGTTGTCGTAGAGGGTTTTGCGGGCGACGCCGGCGCGCTTGACGATGTCGGAGATCTTGGTCGCCTCGTAGCCCTGTTCGGCTGTCAGCTCGGCGAGCGCGTCCATGATGCGGCGCTGCTTGTGCTGGGCGATGAACTCGCGCGGCAGCGCCGGCCGCACGGAAGCCGCCGGGCGCTTCGGCGCCTGCTCCCGCGTTCCCGCTTTGCCCCTTGGCGGCATGGACCGAAGGATAGCCGGGACGGGCGGAAATCCAATGCACGTCAGCGACTCTTGTGGTACCCTTCGGATGCCTGCACATTTTCCGAAAGAAACGCGTAGGTTCCTTTATGCCGGAGAATTCCCCACAGAGGATAATGCTGAGCAGGGAGAAGTTGGCCGGCGCGGTCGGCGATCGCTGGTCCGACGCCGAACTGGGCGAAGCGGTCGCGCTGCTGACTCGGGCCGACGGGCGCTTCCCGGCGGGCGTGCGAACGCTGCCGGCCGATCTCGTCAAGGCGGTCCAGCGCGAGCGGCTGCTGGCGGCGATGATCGACGCGATCGTCGAGATCGGCTACAACACGCTCACGGTCCAGAACGTGCTCAGCCGGGCGGGGATCTCGCGGCCGACCTTCTACGAGCAGTTCGAGGACAAGGAAGACTGCTTCCTCGCGGCCTTCGACGCCGCGGCGGCGCGAATGCGCGAGCGGGTCGAAGCCTCGGTGGCCGACTCCGGGCCGAGCTGGCGAGACCGCTTGCGGGGAGGGCTCGTCGGCCTGCTCGACTTCGTCGCGGAGGAGCCGGACGAGGCCCGTGCGGTGATCGTCGAGGCCCGCGCTTCGACCCCGGCGGGCCTGCGGCGGCGCGACGAGCTGCTCGACGGCTACGCCGCCTGCATCGACGCTTTGGTCAGGGAGGACCTGGACGAGCCGCCGTCGGCGATCGCCGCCGCCGGCGTGGTGGGAGGGATCGAATCGGTGCTCTACGCGCGCCTGCAGAGAGGCGAGACGGAGCAGCTCGACGAGCTGCTCCCCTCGCTGATGTATTTCGCCGTCCTCGCCTACGCCGGCCGCGAGGCGGCGGGCGAGGAGCTGGACGACGCGGCTCTCGCCTAACCGTTGCTCCGCCGGCGTTTGCCGGAGCTCTTCTTCGGACGGGCGGCGAGCCGCAGCGTGCGCTCGCCCTCTTTCTCCACCGCCTCGCCCATCGCGATCTGAAACGTCGCCAGCAGCGCCGCGGCGGCGAGCGGACGCATCCGTTCGAGCGCCTCGCTCATCCGCGGCCATTCGCCCTCCGGCCGGCCGGCGCGGTCGAACGGCTGCCAGACCTCGGTGACGAACAGGTCGACGAAGGCGCGGGCGACGCCGTCGGCGTGGCGGCGCAGCTTCTCGGCGGTCCGCAGGGCGCCCTCCACCCCCACGCCGAGCTCGGACAGTTCGGCGGCGGCGCGCAGCAGCTGCGGGCTGATCACCTCGACCTGGCCGTCGGGCAGGGCGCGGAAGATGCCGAGCTTTTCGGCCCGGCGGCGCAGCTTGGCGTCCGCGGCCTCGCCCCAGATCGCGGCCAGCTCGTCGGCCTCGACGATCTCCGGAGCCTCGTCTTCGAACGGGGCGCGCAGGGCGCGGGTGAAGTCGAAGATCGCCGAGGCCGAGCCGTCGCCGCTGTCGAGCACGCGCCGGATCGCCTCCAGGTTGAGCCCGTCGGCCTGCATCTCGCGGGTCAGCTCGATCCGCGCCACGTGCTCGGGTCCGTAGTAGCCGGTGCGGCCGCGAACGTTGGGCGGCGGCAGCAGGCCCCGGGTCTGGTGCGCGCGGATGTTGCGCACGGTCATCCCGGTGCGCTCGGCCAGCTCGCGGATCGTCATCTCGTCCTCGGCGGATTTGGAGCGCCTTCTGCTGCTCATCGAGGCAATGGTATGCGCCCCGGTCAGCTCAGGAGGCGAGCGTCAGGCGCTGCCCGTTCATCTCCGCCGCCGCGTCGGAGCAGAGGAAGGCGATCGCCTCGGCGATGTGCTCGGCGGCGGTGAAGGAGGAGAAGTCGCCCTCGGGGCTCTGCTCGCGCATGCGGGCGGTGAGGATCGCCTCGACGACGACGATGTTCGCGGTCGCCGTGCCGCCGGCGAAGCCGTCGGCGAGCGCCAGCGTCCAGGCCTCCGCCGCGGCCTTGGCGGCGGCATAGGCGGCGTTGCCGTTCGAAGGCGCCTGCGCCTGCTTGGCGGAGACGAGGACGAAGCGGCCGTGCGGACCGGCGAGCAGCGCGTCGTGGAAGGCGCGAGTCGTGTGCTGCACCGTGCGGATCAGCAGCTCGTGCAGGAGATCCCAGTCGGCGAGCGGCGCCTCGTGCAGCGGCTGCCCACCGCGCCAACCCCCGACCAGGTGCAGCAGCCCGTCGACCCGGCCGAAACGCTCGAGCAAAGCCGCGCACCAGCCCCGCGTCGCCTCCTCGTCGAGCAGATCGACCGCCCGCCCGTCCCAGCGCTCCGCCGACAGCCCAAGCCCCTGCCCCAGCTCGTCGAGCTTGCCCCGATCGCGATCCGTCCCGGCGACGACCGCCCCGGCCTCAGCCAGCCGCTCCGCCACCACGGGCCCCAGGCCACCGCCGATCCCGGCGATCGCGTAGACCCGGCCGTCGAGGCTCGGACTCATATGGGGGAGAGAGGATTCGAACCTCTGTAGGCATAGCCAACTGGTTTACAGCCAGTCCCCTTTAACCACTCGGGCACTCCCCCAGGAGGGCAACCGAGTTTATCGGCAGCTCACGTCTCGACGCCGAGGCGGGCGGCCATCAGCTCGTTGAAGGCTTTGAGGGCCGACATCGGGCGCATGAAGACGGTCAGCTCGGCGACCCTGCCGTCGGCGTCGAGCTCGAGGAAGTCGATGCCCTCGAGCTCGCGGTCGCCGACGCGGGCCTTGAAGCGCAGGGCGACGGTGTCCCCCTCGGCGAGCTCGTCGGTGTAGCGGAAGTCCTCCAGGGTGGCGACGACGTGGGCGAGCACGCCGAGCACGATCTCGCGGCCCTCGAAGCCGCGGAAGAGGATCGGGCTGTGCAGGACGACGTCCTCGCGCAGGACCGCGGTCATCGCCTCGAGGTCCTTGCTCTCGGCGGCGAGGCGGAATGGATGCGGGGTGGCCATCAGCGCGGCTCCAGGACGAAGAGCGCGATGTCGCGGTCGGTCCGCGCCTCGTATTCGTCGAAGCCCGAGTACTGCTCGTTGTGGCGTCGCCACAGGTCGGCGCGCTCCTCGCCCTCGGCGACCCGGGCCCGCACCGGGATGCGCCTTCGCCCCACCTCCACCTCCGCCTCCGGCGTCGCCTTGAGGTTGAGCGACCAGGCCGGCGGGCGGCTGTGGCCGGCGTTGGAGCCGATCACGACGTAGCTCTCGCCGTCGGCGAGGTAGACGACGGGCGCGGTTCGTCGCTGACCCGATTTGCGCCCGGTCGTCGTCAGCAACAGCACCGGCGCCTCGTTGACCTTGCCCATCAGCCGGCCGCCGGAGAGGCGATAGAGCGGCACGTTCAGCTTCCCCGCCCAGCGCAGACCCGTCGCCCCCATCATCTGCGACATGCGCGAGTAGAACTTGTCGCCGGAAGGCATCGTCGGAGTATCTCGCACTGACGAGACGTCAGCTGGCTTCGCGGAGCATTTGAGCCTCCGGGAGATGCTGCAGTTTCTTCAGCGTGTTGTTCTCGATCTGGCGGATCCGCTCGCGGGTCACGCCGAAGGTGTTGCCGACCTCCTCGAGCGTCAGCGGCTCCATGCCGGTGAGGCCGTAGCGCAGCTCGATCACCTGTCGCTCGCGATCCGGCAGCGAGGCGAGCGCCCGGCGCACGCCTTCCTTCTGCAGGTGTTCGCTCGCCTCTTCGAAGGGCTCGGCGACCGTGTCGTCGGCGACGAAGTCGCCGAGCTCGGAGTCGTCCTCGTCGCCCACCGGTTTCTCCAGCGAGACCGGCAGCTGGGCGACGCGGAGGATCTCGCGCACTTCGCCGAGCGGCCAGCGCAGCTCCTCGGCGATCTCCGCCGGCTCGGGCTCGCGGCCGAATTTCTGCACCAGCTGGCGCTCGACGTGAGCCACCCGGTTGAGCTTCTCGACCATGTGCACGGGGATGCGGATCGTCCGCGCCTTGTCGGCGATCGCCCGCGTCACCGCCTGGCGGATCCACCAGGTCGCATAGGTGGAGAACTTGTAGCCGCGCCGGTAGTCGAACTTCTCGACCGCCCGGATCAAGCCCAGCGAGCCCTCCTGGATCAGGTCGAGGAAGCTCAGGCCGCGCCCCAGATAGCCTTTGGCGATCGAGACGACCAGGCGCAGGTTGGCCTCGACCATCTGCCGCTTGGCGATCATGTCGCCGCGCTCGATCCGCTTCGCCAGCTCGACCTCCTGGCCCGCCGTGAGCAGGTCGACCCGCCCGATCGAGCGCAGGTAGAGGCGCAGCGAGTCGAGACTCGGTTCGATCGTCAGGTCGAGCTCCTGCTTGCGCGCGGCTCCGACCCCGTTGGCCGCCTCGGCGCGCTGTTCCTTGTAAGCGCTGACGCCGTCCTCGGAGATCACTTCGACGCCGTTCTCGACCAGGTGGGCGTGCAGGCCGGCGACCTGCTCCTTGGTCACCTCGACCTCCTCCAGTGTCGAAGCGATCTGCTCGAAGGTGAGGTAGCCGCGCTCACGTCCGAGCGCCACCAGCGCCTGGAGCTCCTGCGACCCCATCGGCTGCTCGTCCGAACTCTGATTCAGTCCCTGCGGGACCGCCTCCAACGGCTCGATGTCACTGCCTCCAGTGCAACCCTGTTCCCCTCCCCGGGGGCCGGCCCCAACGCTCCGGCCTGGCGAAGTATAGGACTCGCATGGCCTAGGCTTCCCCAAACCATGGCAACTCGCTCGACCACCCCCCTCGCGCCCGCGGCGCCCGATGTGCAGTCGGGCACGCCGGCGACCCAGGTGAGCCTCTCGCGGGTCGGCGTCACCGGGGTCGAGAAGGTGATCCGGGTCAAGGCGAACGGCGAAGAGAACCTCTACAGCGCCGACTTCGAGTGCTTCGTCGACCTCAACCCGCGCCAGGCCGGCGTCCACATGTCGCGCTTCGAAGAAGTGGTCGGCGAGGCGATCGACGAGGTCGTGCTCGGCGAGGCCTTCCGCGCCGAGGTGCTCGCCGCCCACATCGCCCAGCGGGTGCGCGAGCGCCAGGGCGGCCTGCGGGCCGAGGTGTCGGTGACGGCGCGCTACCCAGAGACCGTCACGACTCCGGCCAGCGGCCAGCGCACGCAGGAGATCTACGTCCTCTTCGGCACCGCGGTCGACTCGCTGCGCGGCACGCGGACGCTGACCGGCGTACAGGCCCAGGGGATGACCGCCTGCCCCTGCGCGCAGGAGATGGTCGGCGGGCTGGCCCGGGAACGGCTCGCCGAGCGCGGCTTCGACGCCGAGCAGATCGAGGCGGCGATCGAGGCGGTCCCGATCGCCACCCACAACCAGCGCGGCATCGGCACCCTGCACATCGGCTGCCCCGAGGGCGGCCCGGCGTGGATCGACGCCCCCCAGATGGTCCAGATCGTCGAGCAGTCGATGAGCTCGGAGATCTACGAGCTGATGAAGCGGCCCGACGAGCTCGCGGTGGTCGCCAAGGCGCACGCCCAGCCGCGCTTCGTCGAGGACTGCGTGCGCGAGATGGTGCGCCGCGTCACCGCCGACTACCCCGACCTTCCCGGCGACGCCTTCGTGATGGCCCGCCAGGAGAACCTGGAGACGATCCACCGCCACAACGTCGTCGCCGAGCGCTACGGCAAGCTCGGCGACCTGCGCGAGGAGCTGGCCAGCGGCGAGCACGAGCGCCGCCACACGACGCTCCGCGAGTGGCTGGAAGCGCCGGCGACCTAGAGCCTGTCCCTAAGCGCGACGGGTGGCGCGCCTGTGCGCCTCACGCTCTTCCTCCAGCCGCCTGCGCAGCCCGAGGAAGTAGTCGGCGCCGCTGATCACGGTGGCGGCGACGGCCAGATAGACGAGCACGTCGACCCAGACCGGCGCCGGGTCGGCGGCGATCAGCGCGATCACGGCGGCGATCTGCAGGACCGTCTTCACCTTTCCCATCCAGCTGGCGGCGATCACGACGCCGCGCTCGGCGGCGATCCCCCGCAGCCCGGTGACCGCGATCTCGCGCGCGATGATCACCATCGCGACCCAGGCCTGCAGCCGGTCGAGCGAGACCAGCGAGACGAGCGCCGCGGTGATCAGGAGCTTGTCGGCGAGCGGGTCCATCAGCTTGCCGAAGGTCGTGATCGCGCCGCGCGAGCGGGCGAAGTAGCCGTCGAGGCCGTCGGTGGCCGCGGCGAGCGCGAAGACGGCGGCGGCGAGCGCGTCGCCGTTCGGCGTCTCCCCCAGCAGCGCCACGACGACGACCGGAACCGCGAGAATGCGCAGCATGGTCAGCGTGTTGGCGAGGTTGAGCGGGAACATCGGGCTCGATCATCCCCCAGCGGGCGGCAGCATCCCCAGGTGCTCGCCGTGCCCGGCCGCAAGCCAGGCGTCGAGCGTGCGCGGCGCCGCGGTGTTCAGCTGCGCCGCCTTGTCGACGTAGAATTCGCGCGCTTCGGTCTCGAGCGCGGTGACGACCGCGAGGTAGCCCGATCGGCTCCTCACACCGGCGAGATCGACCTCCTCGGCTTCGCCTTCGCTCTCGCCGCCGAGCCCGCGGATCGCCTTGGTCACGTCATCGACGTATTCCCCCGCTTCGGCGCGCAGCCGGCGACCCGGCGCGCGCCACCGGCCGCGCAGGTAGCCACGGCCCCGCGCGTAGACGTCCCGCAGCGCCAGCTCCCGGCTCAGCGCCGCGTTGAGGATCGCCGCGTCCGCTCCCTTCTCGGGATCGGTCTCGGCGCCGTGGCCGCTGCCGCCGCAGCCGCTCACGGCCGGCAGCGACGCGATGGCGGCAAGGAGGGCGATGAGGACGGCGGCGCGGCCGAAGCCACGGCCGCCGCCCAAGCCACCTGCTGACGATTCGGAGCGCACGGGCCGTGAGCCTATGCGCTGTCGAGCGCCGGCGATGCCGGCCGAGCACTACTTCTTCTTGGCTTTGCCTTTGCCTTTCGCTTTTTTGCTCGAGGCTTTGGCTTTGTGCTTAGGCAGCTTCTTCGCTGCCGTGTCCGGCACCTCGTAGCCGATCATGGCGACCGAAGCCGAGACGGGCTCCTGCTTCGATTTGGCGAGCCTTTTGCCGGCGTCGGTGTTGATCTTCAGCGCCTGCTTGAGCGTCTGGTCGAGAAGCTTCTGGAGCTCGGTCCAGCCTTTCTCGTCGAGCATCAGAGGCGTCCAGCTGAGGTGCCGGTCCTCGCGGTCGTCGAATTTCTCCCCCTCCATGGAGGCGACGACGTCGTCGACCACCGCCTGGAACAGATCCGCGCTCATCCCGACCCGAACCGACTCGGGCAGCTCGTGCCAGTCCCGATCGGTCAGATACGCGCGCGAGGTCGCGCGGTAGTAATGCTCCACCGCACCGCGGCGCGGCTCGGTTTTGACCAGGCGGATGACTTCGTAGTCCTTGAGGACCTTGACGTGGTAGCTGACCTGGCTGAGCCCTTCGCCGAGCTCCTTCGCCAGTTCGTTGGGGCTTGCCATCCGTTCGTTGAGGATCGCCAGGATCTCGGCGCGCAGTTCGTGCGCCAGCGATTTGACCAGCGCCTGGTTCACGCCTCGTTTGCTCTTGGCTTTCTTGCCTCTTTTGCTGCGTTTGGGGCTTTTGCTGTTTGCGGGCAAAGCGACTCCTCCGATCGTTGGTGGTGACCTAACCACTCCATCCTATTGATCACAAAGGCGGATTGCCAGCCCAACTTCAGACTATTTGCTTCCTATGTGGGAAATAGTGGAACTATTTCCAGCAATCGCACGGTCGGCGGCCGGCGCTCGTGGAGCGCAGGGAGAGAAGAGGACAAAGGGTTGCGGAGGGGGTGAAGTAGATGAAGATCGCCGCTTCGGAGTCGGTCGTACCGATGCTCTCGGTTCACAAGTTCGGCTAAGCGCTCAGACAGAGCGCTCGGCTTCTGGAGCCCCGCCCGTAAGCCGCGGCGGGGCTCCGCATGATTCAGTTCGAACCAGATGGACGCCAGGGCAAGGAGCGCATACGGGAGGGACTCCCTTCGCCGGCTCGACGCCGAGGTCCATGGCTGCCGCCGCTGTCCGCGCCTCGTCGAATGGCGCGAGGCGAGCGCCGCGGAGCCGCCGCGCCGCTTCCAGGGGCGGGACTACTGGGCGCGGCCGGTCGCCGGCTTCGGCGACCCGGCGGCACGGCTCGCGATCGTCGGTCTGGCGCCGGCCGCGCACGGCGCCAACCGCACCGGCCGCATGTTCACCGGCGACCGCTCGGGCGACTGGCTCTACGCCGCCCTTCACCGCGCCGGCTACGCGAACCGGCCCGAGGCGAGGCAGCGCGAGGACGGCCTGCGCCTGCGCGACGCCTACGTCACCGCCGTCGTCCGCTGCGCCCCACCCGCGAACCGCCCGGCGCCGGCCGAGCGCGACAACTGCCTGCCATACCTGCAACGCGAGCTCGGCCTGCTCGACCGCTGCCGGACGATCGTCGCCCTCGGCTCCTTCGCCTGGGATGGATCGCTGCTCGCCCTGCGGGCGCGAGGCGAGGCCGTGCCCCGGCCGAAGCCGCGCTTCGGGCACGGCGCCGAGGCCGAGATCGGCGAGTGGAGGCTGCTCGGCTGCTACCACCCGAGCCAGCAGAACACGTTCACCGGGCGCCTCACCGAGCCGATGATCGACGCGGTATTCGCCCGCGCGCGTGAGTTGAGCGAACGGGCCTAGAGCTCGTCCGTCTGGCCGCCCTCGCGCCCGGCCATGCTGGCGACGGTCTCGAAGGCCACCATCGCCATCTCGACGCAGATCGCCTCCGCCGCCTGCTCGTTGCATCGCTCCGCGGAGCGCTGCTGAATCGCCTGGATGCGGTCGAGGGTGTGGCGCAGCACCCGGGTCAGCTCCTGCCAGCCGCGTCTGTCGAGCCGCAGCCAGGTCCGGCTCAGGTGCCGGTCGCGGGCATCGAAGGAGCCCGCCTCCAGCGCCTCTGCGAGCGAATCGGTCAGCTGCTTGAGGGCTTCGCCGCTGAAGCTCGAGCGGATCCCCTCGGGAATCCCCATCCACTCCTCGTCCTCGAACTTCACGGCCGGGGCGACCGGCTCGTAGAAATGCTCGTCGAACCCGCGCCGCCGCTCGGTCCGAACCAGGCGGATCAGGCCCTTGCGGTGCAGTTTGCGGAAGTGATAGCTGACGTCGGAGGGCTCGAGCTCGAGTTCGTTGGCGATTTCGGTCGGGCTGACCACGCCGCGCTCGAACAGGGTCACCCAGACATGCCCGCGCAGCGGATGGGTGAACACTTTCGCGTGCGTCGGGTCGATCACCTGTTTCAGCTTCTTCCCGTCCAGCTTCCCCATACAGCCCTCCGTTCGTAGCCGTGATGTCGTCTATATCAGACTAGTACCGGTACCAGACCTCGCCGTGCAGCGGTGCTCGCCGCCCGCTGAAACCGATTAAAGCAATCAGCTGGTCAGGCCCATCGACCCCAAGGGAAGGCACGAGGATGGACAGACCGCGGATCAAGCGAACCACCGAGCAGATCGAAGCGCCGAACGGCGACCTCTACCTGATGCGCCCCAGCGCCGGCGCCGACGTGCAGATCGAGAACCCCGACCGCGACGGCCGTGACCTCCTGGCCGCTCTCGACGGCACTCGCGACCGCGAGGCCCTGGCGCAGCGCTTCGGCACAGCCGCCGTCGACGACCTGCTGGCGCAGCTCGAGGAGCTCGGCCTGGTCGAGGACGCGGCCGACGACGACCTGATCCCGGCAGCGACGTTCGAGCGCTTCGACCGCCAGATCCGCTACTTCTCCGACATCACCACCGGCCCACCGCCCTCGCAGTGCCAGGCGCGGCTGGCAAGCGCCCGCCTCGTCGTCCTCGGTGTCGGTGGGCTGGGCGGCTGGTCGGCCCTCTCGCTCGCCTGCTGCGGCATCGGCGAGATGCTGCTGGTCGACGGCGACCGGGTCGAGGAGAGCAACCTCAACCGCCAGGTCCTCTACAGCGAGGCCGACATCGGCCGGTTGAAGGTCGACGTCGCGGCGGAACGGCTCGGCGCCTTCAACTCGCGGATGCGCCTACGGGCGGTGCCGGAGAAAGTCGATGGCGAAGCGGCTATCGCCTCGCTGATCGAGGGCTACGACCTGGTGATCGACGCGGCCGACTGGCCCGCCCACGAAATCGAGCAGTGGTGCAACGGTGCCTGCTTCGCCGCCGAGATCCCCTACATCACGATGAGTCATTTTCCGCCGATCGCGCGGGTCGGGCCGCTGTACGTGCCGGGCGTGACCGGCTGCTTCGCCTGCCAGGTGGCCGCCTACCGGCGCAGCTACCCGATGTTCGACGTCGCGATCGAGCAGCGCCGCGCCAAGCCGTCGCCGGCGGCGACGCTGGGGCCGGCCTGCGGGCTGATCGGCGGCCAGGTCGGGCTCGACGTGATGCACCACCTGACCGGCCTGGCGGAGCCCTCGACCCAGGGGGTCGGCCACATCTACGACCTGCGCACGATGGAGGTCGAACGCGAGCCCGTCGTGCCGGAGCCGGACTGCCCCGTCTGCGGGCACCTGCCGACGGCGACCCCGCGCGGGCAGGGCGAGACCAAGGCGGGCTGCAAGTAGCCGCTCGCAGGCGGGCCCGCTAGTTTGGGGGCATGCCTCGAGCGATGCGGCTTCTCCTCGCCGTCGCGGTCTGCGCAGCCATCGGCGGTGGCTGCGGCTCCTCGGGCGGCGAATCGAGCGAATCGAGCGGCGGCGAGCCGACGGCGAGGGCGACGACGCCGAGCGCGCCGCCGGGCGCCTCCGCCCGAAGCTGCGGGAATACGACGGTCGCGGGGACGGAAGGGCTGCGGGTGACCGGCATCGGCTGCGACGTCGGGCGAGGTGTCGTCGCCGCGTGGGACGACAGGCCCACCTGCTCGAGACCGGCGCGCGCGTCGCGCTTCTCCTGCACGGTGGGCGAATACCGCTGCCTGGCCGCCACGAGCGAGCGCGGCATCGCGGTCAGCTGCTCGCGACCGGGCAGCTCGATCTCCTTCTTCAAGCGCCGCGGCTGACGGTCAGCTCGCCCCGCGGCGGCCGGCCACCACCCACGAACCACGCCGCCTAGAATGGGCCGAGAGCGCCGGCGTAGCTCAGTTGGTAGAGCACTTCATTCGTAATGAAGGGGTCCCCGGTTCAAGTCCGGGCGTCGGCTCTTCGAGCTGCCCCCGTGAGGCCTAGTTGAGCGGGGTGCCGGCGAGGCTGGCGACCTTCCAGTCGCCGTCTTCGTTGGCCATCGGCATCGCCAGGACGGTCCCCTTGACGCCTTCGTAGATGACGAAGGAGCGGTCGCCTTCGACACGCAACGAGCCGACGTCGGCCTTCTCGGCTTCCTGCTTCATCGCCGACTTGGCGGCCGGGTTGGTCAGTTTTTCGAGGATCGCGGCGCAGTCCGCGTCCTTCAGCTGCTTTGCCTGGGCGGCGAGTTTTTCGAACGATTCGACGACCGCCTTCGACATGTAGTCGCAGGCCGCGGCCCAGTTGCCTTCGGCGCGCGCGTCGAGGAAGTCGTGCAGGGCGTGCGCCGCCTCGTCGAATTCCTGCCGATCGGCCTCCTTGCCGAATTCCTGCACGCTGTTGTCGCCGCCCTTCTGTACGTACTGCTGCGAGCCGCCGCCGGAGTCGCTGTGCTGCTTCGGCGTGAACTCGCTCGCTTCGCTCTTGCGCGAGGAGCTTTCCGATCCGCCCTCCTGGCCCTTGCCGCTCTGCGCCTGTTCACCCTGCGAACCGGAGCCGCCCGAGCCGCCGTCGGCCTGCGCCTGACCCGCTTCGGTCGACGGGCTCGAGCTTTCGCTGCTCCCGCCGCCGCAGGCGGCGAGACCCACAGCGAGCAGGAATACGGCGAGAGCCCCTGCCAGGGTCTTCGAAACTCTCCTCACGGATCGGAGTCTAGAGAATCCCGCGTTTGCGCCTCGGTGTGGAAGGAGATGGCAAATGCCGGACCGGGAGCTAGGATCGGTGGCGATGGCAGCGGGGATCTCGATCGTCCTGGCCGACGACCACACGGTCGTGCGGCGGGCCTTGCGGGTGCTGCTCGAGGAGGAGGACGGCTTCGAAGTCGTCGCCGAGGCCGAGGACGCCGACGGCGCCGTGCGCTACGTGCGCGGGCACAAGCCCGACGTGTTGATCCTCGATCTGAACATGCCCGGCAGGCCCAGCCTGGAGGCGATCCCCGACATGCGGCAGGCCTCGCCGGAGACCAAGATCGTCGTGCTGACGATGCAGAAAGAGCCGGCCTTCGCGCGCCAGGCGCTGCAGCTCGGCGTACTCGGATACGTGCTCAAGGAGGCCGCCGACGACGAGCTCGTGCAGGCGGTGCGCCGCGCCGCGGCCGGCGAGACCTACCTGCAGCCCGCGCTCGGGGCCAAGCTCGCCTCCGAACCGGATTCGGCGGCCAGCGACCTGAGCGAGCGCGAGACCGACGTCCTGCGGCTGATCGCGCTCG
The DNA here is from genome assembly GCA_035698885.1 of Solirubrobacterales bacterium. Taxonomy (GTDB): domain Bacteria; phylum Actinomycetota; class Thermoleophilia; order Solirubrobacterales; family 70-9; genus VRUE01. Next base: position 26,266 of record DASSBJ010000031.1, on the reverse strand, counting down.
GCCACACCAACGCCGAGATAGCCGAGAAGCTCTACATCAGCGTGCGCACGGTGGAGACCCACCGCGCCCACATCCAGCAGAAGCTCGGCGTCTCGAGCCGCGCCGAGCTAGTCCAGAACGCGCTCTCCCGCGGCCTGGTCGAGACCTGAGCCGCCGGCGCCAGCCCGCGGCAGCGGCAGGGAGGCGAGGATCCGGGTTCCCGCTCCCTTGCCCGATTCGATCTGCAGCTTGCCGCCCGCCAGCTCGATTCGCTCGCGCATCCCGGCGAGGCCGAAGCCGTCGGTGTCGGCGGTCGGGTCGAAGCCGCTGCCGTCGTCCGATACGAGCACGGCGAGGCTGTCCTCCCGGCTGCGGACCTGAAGATGGGCGCGCGCGGCCCCGGAGTGCTTGGCGACGTTGTTGAGCGCCTCTTGCACGAGTCGGTAGACAACCGTCTCCAGCTCCGAGTCGAGCCGCCCCGAGTCAACCTCCAGATCGGCCTCGAAGCCGATCTCGGTGCCGTGCTCGACCCGCCCGACCAGGTCTTCCAGCGCCGCGGTGAGCCCCAGCTGGTCGAGCGTCGCCGGACGCAGCTCGCTGATCAGCGCCCGCAGCTCTTCGACGTCCCGGGCGATGTCGCCGATCGCCTCCTCGACCGCGTTTGTAAGGCGTGCCAGGTCACCGCTCTTCAGCGCCGAGGAGAGCGCGACGCGGCGCGAGCCGAGGCCCTGCAGGGTCGAGTCGTGGAGCTCGCGCGCCCAGCGGGCCCGCTCGCGCTCGGTCGCTTTGAGGCTCTGGCGCAGGCGCTCCTCGGTGACCGACTGCACCGTCGCCACCGCCGTCGCCGCGCTCGCCGCGCCGGCGTCGAGCAGCCGCTTGTCTTCGGGGTAGAAGTCGGGGCCTTCCTCGAGCCGGTCGAGGGCGAGGATCGTCCCCAGCATGCGGCCGCGGAAGTTGAGCGGCGCACACAGCGCGGCGCGTGCGTCGATGCCGATCTCGCGGGCGCCCGCCAGTGCGCCCGGCTCGTCGTCGCCGACCGTCACGTAGCGGCCGACAGGCGCCGAGCCGCACTCGCCGGCCGCCGCAGTCACCTCGGCGCGGTCTCCGTCATCGAGCAGGACGAGCAGGGATCTGGCGCCGACCAGTGCCCGCACCCGCTTGGCGATCGTCTCCAGCACGCGCGCCCGGTCGGTCTCGCCGCCGACCGCGCGGGCGATCTCCGTGGTCGCCTCGAGCGCGTGAACCGCCCGCTCGAGAGCGCCGCGTTCCTCCTCGGACTGCCCGTAGAGGCGCACGTTGAAGATCGTCAGGGCCGCCCATTCGGCGAGGATCGTCACCGCTTCCTCGTCCGCGGCGTCGAAGTCCCCCCCCTCTTTCTCGGTCAGGTAGAGGTTGCCGTAGGCCTGGCCGCGGACGACTATCGGCACGCCGAGGAAGCTGTGCATCGGCGGATGGCCCGGCGGGAAGCCGTAGGAGCGCGCGTGCTCGCCGACGTCGTGCAGGCGCAGTGGCGCGGGGTTGCGGATCAGCTCGCCGAGGACGCCGCGGCCGCGCGGAAGGTCGCCGATCCGCGCCCGCAGCGCGTCGTCGATGCCGACGTAGATGAAACGCTCGAGCTCGCGCCGGTCCTCGTCGAGCACCCCGAGCGCCGCGTAGCGGGCGCCGGTCAGCTCGCGGGCCACCTCGACCACTTCGTTCAGCACCGCCTCGAGGTCGAGCTGGGCGACTAGTCCCCTGCCGACGTCGATCAGCCGCCGCAGACGATGCTCGTCGAGAACGTCCCGGGCCATCGGTCAAAGCTACCGCAGGGGTGCGGTGTCGGAAAGTTCCGTGATCGTTGCGTCAGGAAAGTGTTCTAAGCTGCTCACGATCTTCTGGGTTCGGGGGACAGTGACGATCGTCGCGCTGGCTGCTGCGCTGGTGCTGGCCCTGTGCTGCGCGAACGCGACGCCGCAGGGGCGAATCGTCGTGCACGGCGCCGCGTCGGGGTCGACTCTGCGCCTGAGCCTGCGCGGCTCGCACCTGATCGTGCGCGGCTGGATGAGCCGCTCGCGTCCGGCGGGCTGCCGCTTCGTGCGCGGACGCCGGAAGGCCGTGTGCGGCCTGCGCGACGTCGGCGGCATCGAAGTCGACATGGGGCCGCGCGGCGATTTCGTCAAGGTCGACGACAAGCTCCCGGTGCCGCTGACGGCGCGCCTCGGCGACGGCTCGGACAAGTTCGTCGGCAACGGCGAGCCGGACACCTGCTACCCGGAAGCGGCACGCCGCAACCGCTGCGTCGGCGGCCCCGGCGACGACATCTGCATCACGGGCAACCAGAACAGCGACTGCGTCGGCGGGGCGGGCGACGACTACTGCAAGCACGGCGCCGGCAGCGACGGCTGCTGGGGCGGACCGGGGGACGACGTCTGCCGCATGGGGCCTGGACACGACGGCTGCCACGGCGAAGGCGGCCGTGACCGACTCTACGGCGGGCCGAGCAGCGACCAGCTCTATGGCGGCAAGGGCTATGACCGCTGCGACGGCCTGCCGGGTTGGGGCAGGTCGCACCAGTGCGAGGCGGGGCCTCGCCGCTGACCGCAAAGATCTCCTGCTAATGTGAACTATCGGGTTTGGCCGATTCGCCACCCGAGAGGTTCCGTTTCCTCCACGTGCCGTTCGGTGCCTTGGGGCCGCAGGATCTCCCCAAGTCAATCGATTCAAGGAGCACACAATCACAACGTTTGCCGATCTCGGCGCTTCCAAGCCGGTGAGCGACGCCCTGCGCGCCCGCTCGATCACACAGCCCTTCCCCGTCCAGGAAATGGTCGTCCGCGACGCCCTGGCCGGCCATGACCTGCTCGTCCAGTCCCCCACCGGGTCCGGCAAGACGCTCGCCTTCGGCGTGCCGCTCGTCGACCTGCTCCGCCCGGGCGGCGAACGCCCCCAGGCCCTGGTCCTCGCCCCCACCCGGGAGCTCGCCGGGCAGATCGTCGACGAGCTCGTCTCGCTCGCCGAGGCACGTGGCCTGCGCATCGCCGCCGTCTACGGCGGCGTCGGCTTCGGCCCCCAGATCGCGGCGGCCAAGCGCGCCGACATCCTCGTCGCCACCCCGGGCCGGCTCGAGGACCTGCTGGCGCGCGGCTCGGTCAGCCTGAAGCGGGTCCAGGTGCTCGTCCTCGACGAGGCCGACCGGATGCTCGACATGGGCTTCCGCCCCGCGGTCGACCGGATCGTCGCCAAGACGCCGGCCGACCGCCAAACGCTGTTCTTCTCGGCCACGCTCGAGGGCGCCACCGGCCAGATCGCCGCCGCCTACACGCAGGGCGCGCGCTCCCACACACACGAGGAGCCCGATCGCGCCGCGGCCGACATCGCCCATCGCTTCTTCCACGTCGAGTCCCCGAGCGCCAAGCTCGAGCACCTGCTCGCCCACCTCGGCGAGGAGGGCGCGGGGCGCTCGCTCGTCTTCGTGCGGACCAAGCGCGGCGCCGATCGGCTGGTCAAGCGCCTGCGCGGCCGCGACGTCGAGGCGGTCGCCATGCACGGCGACAAAAGCCAGGGCCAGCGCGAGCGGGCGCTGGCCCGCTTCGAGCGAGGCGACGTGATGACCCTGGTCGCGACCGACGTGGCCGCGCGCGGCATCGACGTCGCCGAGATCGAGCGGGTGATCAACTTCGACGCGCCGGCGGACCGGGAGGCCTATGTCCACCGCGTCGGGCGCACCGGCCGGGCCGGGCGCACCGGCACCGGCATCAGCTTCGTCCTCGCCGACCAGGCCGAGGAGATGCGGCGGATCGCGAAGGGGTTGGGGCTCGAGGACGACTTCGGCCTCCCCGCCGGCTCCGGAGGCGGCAACTCGACCGACGGGGCCGCCGGGCCGACGCGGAGCCGGCGACGCCGGCGACGCCGCCGGCGCAAGGTCGCCGCGTGACCGCGATGACCGCCGGCGCCGCCCGATGGACCTGCGCCAAGTGCGCGGTGTCCGTCGGGCGAATCGACGGCGAGCCGACCGGCAGGCCGACGAGCTGGACGGAGTCCAAGGAGGGGATCTTCTGCCTCGCTTGCAGCCGTGCGATAGCGGGCGACGCCGCCGCCGACGCCGCAGATGCCGATTGCAAGCCCGACGAGCGCTCGCGGATCCGCCGCCGGGCGCTGATCGAGTTCGAGATCGGCCGCGACCCGGAGGCGCCCGATCGGCGGATCGCCCAGTCGTGCCGGACCTCGAGCACCGCGGTCGCCACCGTCCGCGCATCGATCGGATAGCGCCGGCTCTACAAGCGGAGGGGGTGGGATTCGAACCCACGAGCGCCCAAAGGACGCCAACGGTTTTCGAGACCGCCGCATCGTGGCCTCAAACCCTGTCGCAGAGCCGAGTCGGATGCTCGGGGGAACGTCTGAGGGAACGAAATCGAGACGAGATGCAAGGCGGTCTCGTGGACCGGAGACCTCCTCGGTTTAGGATATCCCTGTGTATACTGACGACCATGAAGGTGGTCAAGGTTCGCCGGGTCGGCAACAGCAACGTGGTTTCGATACCGCGCGAGTTCGAGGAACGCGGCTACGCCGCCGGCACGTCGGTGCTCGTCGAGGAGCTTGAGGGCGGCGAGCTGCGAATCATGCCGACCGAGCAGGTACGCGACCGGATCCGCGGCATCGGACAGCGCGTGGTCAACGAGCATGCCGAGGCGCTGCAGATCCTCGCCGAGCACGATCCCGACGACCAGAGCACCAAGCGGTAGACAGGCCTCCGGTGGAGGAGAGCGAGCTGGTCTATATCGAGCTCGCCGATGCGCTGGAGCTCTACGCGGCGATCATCGGTGGAACCACCGGGCAGGCGGCCGACCAGCTTCGTAATCAGGCCGGACTCGAGAGCGCGCTGGGACGGCCGTGCAACTACGCCCACTACCAGGAGGCCGACCTCCCGCTGCAAGCCGCGGCCCTTGCGCATGGCGTCGCTGAGAGCCAGGCGTTCATCGACGGCAACAAGCGCTTGGCGCTCGTTTCGATGCTCACCTTTCTCAAGGTCAACGGCTACGAGATCAACGCAACGGATCCCGAGCTCGCAGATTGGATCATTCGGCTGAGCGCAGGCACGACCCCCGAGGAACTCGCGAGCCTGATCCGCTCACGGTTGAAGGTGGTCGAGTAGCCGCCCGGAGCTGAGGAATGCGGTCGGGTCGAAAAGGCGCCGCCATGCGCGGCAAACCCGCTGTCTCCTTTGCGGCTCAGAGCTCTGCACCGTTCCCGTCGCCGAGCGGACGAAGGCGGTCCGTGAGAGCCTGGCGTAACGCCTGCCGATTGTCATAGCGAAGCGCGCTCACCCCACTAGACCTGGCGTGCCAACGACCCATCCGGGGGAGCCGGCAAGGACAAGCAGGTACTCGAGCGTGGCCCGTCTGTCATTGCGCGGCAGTCGGAATCTTGCGGCGCAAGGCCCGATACCGGTCCGTCAGGGCTACCGCTCCTCGTCCACAACGGTCGTCTACGGCTCGCAGTCGACGCGCTCGCAAATCGCGCTAAGCGAGAGTCTCGTACGTAGGCTAAGGTGAGATCATCCGGGTCTATTCATCCTCGTTGGATTCGGCGGGTACTTCCTCACTGCCATCCTGTGGTGGCGGGGTGTAGGTCGCATCACCCTTACGCCAAGTGAAACGCTCCTGAGCTTCGACGGCCGCCTCGCGAGTTTTTCTGATTCGCTCGAGGTCTCTCTCGTGTGACCGCCCAACGGTTCTCGAATAGTCGATCCTGTTGCAAAGCCGGTGCGCAAGGATTGAGTTGTCGACAGTTCTTTGGCCCCCATCTCGCTTTGGAATCGGGGAATGCTCGTGGGTCGGATTCCAGTCGCTGTATTCGGTGACCGAGACGAAGTGCGAGGCACCACCCAGCTCTTCGGGACAGAAGCACTCGCGCATCCCGCACTTCACCTCTGTGATGTAGCCAAGCTCCGCAGCCGTGATGAGGATGCCCTTGACGCCCAAGCGTCTGAGTTTCTTGGCCACTGCCGCCCCTCGCGCCGGGTCCAGCGGTGGTCTTGTCACACGGAAAGGCTATCCCACGAATCCGGCCACCTCACCAGGGACACCGCGTCGCCTGAGGCGGTGGCCGCTCACCTGCTACCGCCTTCGCGTGGGAGTGTCGATGCGGACCGGGAGGTCTTCCTGGACGTCTGATCGGGACACGCCGCGAAAATCCGATTCGGGGTTTGTCGACCGCTGCGAGTTCACCCCAGCACATCGCCGCAAGCTTCAGCTCGCTTGCCCGTGCCGCATGCCGCACCGTCTTCACAACTTGAAATCCTTTGTTGGAGCCATGCGAATGCCCTCATCAAGCACCAATCGATGGAATGCCATGCCTCCGCTGGTGCGCACCGGGGCAGGCGTCTGTCTCTTTCTCGCACTTCTAGCGCTGGCGCTGAAGGCCGCTGGCGCGTCTTGGGTAAATGTTGCCTTCGCGCTGATCCCGCTAGCCGTCGCATTCTTGTTGGTCGCCGCGGAGCCGCGGCTACATTGGCTGACGCGGCCGAAGCCGAAGCTGACGCTAGCGGTCGATGGCGTTCCAGGCGGAAAGCTGGTGAGTGCTGGACTCCCCCCGTGGCCGCTGCATATAGAGCGGATTGTCGCCAATGAAACCGCCGAAGCGCAGGACACGGTCCGCGACTCCAGGGTGCTGCCCTCTTGGTTAACGACAGGTGTAGGTCTAATGTCGCGGCCCACAGCGGAGGACCATCAGCGCGCAAAGGAGAAATTCAAGTCTGAGGTGGAGACCTATCAGGAGGAGCTTCGTGGGTGGCTCAATAGGTACTCCGAAGCAGCGATTGCGAGGTGGGAGACGTTTGAGGTTTCTCTGGCGCTTTCCAACGCCACGGGTGCAGCCCATGCCGAGGCGGTCGAGGTCGTTCTTGAGCTGCCCGAGAGCGTGGGCCGCGGGTCTGCGGACGTTTCAGTTGAGGCGCCGCCTACCCGTCCAACGTACCGTCCGCCTCAGCCACGGAGCCTGGTTCCCGCTGGCATCGCTGGCTGGCGTCATCCGTATCCGATTGTCTCAGCGAGGCCTCAGTTTGATTTGGATGGCCTTGCTCCGTCTCTACGCTCAAAGCAGGGGTGGAATGAGTCATCCGACTCTCGCCGTCTGACGGCGCCGCGAGTTGAGGTGCAGCCGGGACGGACGATCGAGATCGCCGAGCCGCTGTGGCTGCACGCTCATGGACCCGGAGTTCACGAGATCCAATGGACCGTCTACTCGCAAAGCCTCGATCATCCGGTTCGCGGATCATTCAGGTTGGTCGTTCCGGAAGGAGATCAGAAGCGTCCGCCGTTCGGCCGGGTGGAGGGCATCTTGCGCTTTCCCGACGTACCGGTAGCAAGGGAGCATGACGGGGATGAGACGACGGATGAGAACGACGAGCCCTTTGAGCCGGCAGTGCGACCAATTCGCAACGGCGATCCGCCGCTAGCGCCACCGGTCTCGGATGCCGAAGATGACGGCAGCGACGTGCTTGCCACTATTCAGGCGGCTTCACGCCGCTGGGAGTGGGAGGCGCTCGGATTGGACCCCGCGCTTGATGGACCGGCCTCGACTCGTGTGGAGGTTGGTGAGGCAAGTCCGCAGAGCCCCGAAGAGTGACTGCTCACTAGTGCAATTAGCGATCTGAGTTAGCAACAAGCGGAGCTTATGCTCCCGAAATATCCATGCGGGTCAGCCCATACTGTCTTGCGTGTCACGATGTGCCGTGATGGAGCCTCGATCTCCGGAGCCGGGACCGATTCGGCGGATGCAAACCGAGCTGGCCTTCCCGAGCGTCGGCCGCGACGATCACAAAGCGGCCGAAGACGCGTTTGTGGCTGCGCTGGAACACCAGATGGAGCTGCTGACCGCTTCGGCGGGTCGTGGCGAAGGTGAGGCCCATGTCGTCATTCGACAGATGGTCGCGCGTGCGCTGAGCGATCTGATCGTAGCGATGCACCTCGCGAGGCACGGTTACCTCAACCAGTCCTACAACGCCGTTCGCGCCGCCTACGAGTCGCTCGACCTGGCCGAGCTGGTCGTCAAAGATTCCGACGAGGCGCGCAGGTGGGTCAACACCGAGGAGGGCCACAAGGACTTCGCGCCGAGCGCCGTCCGCAAGCGGCTCAGCCGACCGACCTTTGACGAGATGTATGGCCATTACTCGGAGCTGGCCCATCCCCGGTTTCAGGGTTCGCGGTTCAACACCTTCGGCAAACGCGAAGAGGAGAACGAGCGGCTTCAGGTCTTGGTGACGGTCGGGCCGACGATGCTGGACAAGTTCCCCGAGTTCTGGTTTCTCATCATGGGGATCGCCCCGACCGCTGCCCGTCTGATTCAAGCGACAGCAGGGTTGATCGGGATGGGCGGTGTGACCGAGATGAAGTGGGACGCGGCGGCCCGCGCAACGGCGGCCGACCTGAAGCGCATGGCCGAAACAGTCGAAGGTGGACTGAAGGGCTTCGGCTTTGACGACGTGGAGGGTTTCGCCGACCATTTCGATTCGGTCGGTCGGATCATCGACGAGGCCAACGAGCAGTTTCCTGAGGGTTGAGCTTCACTCCCGCTCCAACCTGCCGTGCGCCCATCCTGATGCAGGCACGCTGGGAGCGTCAATCCGAATCCAGGCGCGAGAAGTGTCGCGGCCTGTCAAATCACCGTGGAGGCCCTGACAATCAAGCAAGGGTGCTGCTTTCGCGTCGTTGCGAGCGCGTTGACGGCCAGCAGCAGACGCCTGCGTTGGACGAGTTGCGGGCGCCAGCTGGCCGACCCGTAGGGCGCTTGCCCCGGGCGATAGCGGGCGCGGCGCGGCCCACTTCAGGATCCTCGAGCCCGATCCCGAAGACCGACTCGGGGGAACGTCGGGGGAACGAGAGACATTGCCGCAGAGCGCTTGAGACAGTGATCGGCCGCGCAAATCGCGGTTTTCGCTTCAGTTCCTCCCTGGCAAAGCTGTTGCACAGGGGCAGGAATTGGCTTCAATAAGCGGAGGGGGTGGGATTCGAACCCACGAGCGCCCAAAGGACGCCAACGGTTTTCGAGACCGCCCCGTTCAACCACTCCGGCACCCCTCCGGGGAACTTCGGTCCGGCGGCTGATTCTACGTAGGGTCGCTGCCCCGCGGTGCACGGCTCAAGGCGAGGCGTCCTGTCGCCGATGCAGGCCGCGTGCAAACCAGCGAGCAGACCCGGATCGGGCGGTGGTTCGACCGCCATCCCCTGAGCCTGCGGCTGCTTGCGCTCTGTGCCCTGGCCTGGGGCGTCGGCTACCTGATCTGGCGTTTCGGCTGGAGCAGCGAAGGCACCAGCCCGGTGCTCTTCGCGCTGCTGCTGCTGACCGAGGTCTACGGGCTCTGGGCGCTGGGCACGCTCACCTGGTACTCGTGGTCGCGGCCGCCCGCGGTGAGGCCGCCGGCGACTCCGGGCCGCGCGGTCGACGTCTACGTCTGCACCTACGACGAGCCGTTCGAGGTTGTCGCGGCGACGCTGGCCGGCTGCCGCGCTCTGACCTACCCGCACACGACTTACCTGCTCGACGACGGGCGACGGCCGGAGATGGAGGAGCTGGCGCGCACCGCCGGCGCCGAGTACCTGATCCGGCCCGACAACTCGCATGCCAAGGCGGGGAACATCAACGCGGCGCTCGGCCGCACCGAGGGGGACCTCGTGCTGATGCTCGACGCAGATCACGTGCCGATGCCCGATGCGCTCGACGCGATGGTCGGCTACTTCGACGACGAGCGCGTCTGCCTGGTGCAGAGCCCGCACGACTTCTTCAACCACGACTCGGTCCAGCACTACGTGGTCGGCCGGCACGAGCAGTCGCTCTTCTACCGCGTCGTCTGTCCCGGAAAGGACCGCCACGGCGCCGCCTACTGGTGCGGCTCGGCGGCGGTGCTGCGGCGCGACGCGCTGCTCGAGATCGGCGGCGTGGCGACGGAGACGATCGCCGAGGACTTCCACACGACGATCCGCATGCAGCGCAACGGCTGGACGACCCGCTACCACGACGAGGTGCTGGTCCAGGGCCTCGCCCCCCACGACCTCGACAGCTACCTGCTGCAGCGCGACCGCTGGGCGCGCGGAAACCTCGCCGTCTTGACGCTGCCCGAGTCCCCGCTTCGCGCCCGCGAGCTGCGCCCGCTCCAGCGCCTCTCCTACTTCGCCAGCCTCAGCGCCTACCTGGCGCCGCCGATGCGCCTGCTGCTGCTGGCGACCCTGGGAGCGGTGCTCTGGACCGGGGCGCTGCCGATGAAGGTCAGCGTCGCCGCCATGGCGGCGCTGTGGCTGCCGGCGATCGGCCTCAACCTGCTCGCCGGCTCGGCGCTGACCCGCGGCTACATGAAGATCGGCGAGACCGTTCACTACGAGCTGCTGACGATGGAGATCTTCACGCGGGCCCTGCGCTGCGTCGTGCGACCCGGCCGCACGACGTTCGAGGTGACGCCGAAGCAGGGCGACGGCGGCGGCGGGCTTGACTCGGTCCGCAAGCTGCACCTGGTGGTCGTGGGCGCGCTGGTCCTCGCCGGCGGGACGATCCTGCGCCTGCTCGACCTCGCCGGCATCGGGCCGCTGCCCGACATGCCGGGGATCGCCGCCTGGATCGTGCCGCTGCTCGGCCTGATCGAGCTGCGGCGCGTCCTGCGCACCCTGCTCGCCGTCGGCCGCCGCCGGCAGCGGCGCCAGATCTACCGCTTCCAGGGCGACGCCGCCGCTCATTGCTTCACCGCCGGCGGGCACATCGGCGGCCGCCTCGTCGACGCCAGCGCCGCCGGCGTCGGGTTGGTCCTCGACGCCGCGGTCCCGGTCGGCAGCCGCCCCAACGTCCTGCTCGAGCTCGAAGACGCGAGCGGCGAGATGCACGAGATCGCCGCCCAGGTCGAGGTCCGCTCCTGCCGCGAGGCCGGAGGCCGGCAGCTGATCGGGGCGACGATCGAGCGGATCGACTCGGCTTCGCGCATGCACCTGATGGAGTGGTGCTACGTCGTCTGCAGCCACGAGCACTTGCGTGGCCACCGCCCCGCGGCGCCCCCACCGGCGTCAAGCGAGGAGATCGTGCTGCCGCTCGGCGAACGCCCGGCGCCGGCGCTCAGCGAGTCTCCGGAAGCCGCCTAGCCTCTAGGCTTGTCCGATCCCGGAGAGGTGTCCGAGTGGCTTAAGGAGCGCGACTGGAAATCGCGTGGACGGGGTTAACCCGTCTCGTGGGTTCGAATCCCACCCTCTCCGCTTCTGCGCACGGCGAAGAAGTCGCGCAGCAGCGCCGCGCACTCGTCCTCCAGCACGCCGCCGACCACGTGGGGGCGGTGATTGAGGGCGGGCTCGGCCAGCACGTCGAGGACGCTGCCGGCGGCGCCGGCCTTGGGGTCGCGGGCGCCGTAGACGAGGGTCGGGATGCGGGCGAGGACGATCGCGCCGGCGCACATCGCGCAGGGCTCGAGCGTCACGTAGAGCGTCGTGGCCGGCAGGCGCCAGCCGCCGAGCGCCGCGGCGGCGGCGCGGATCGCGAGGATCTCCGCGTGCGCGGTCGGGTCGCGGCGCAGCTCCCGCTCGTTGCCGGCGCTCGCCAGCGGCGCGCCGTCGCGGGCGAGGACGGCGCCGATCGGCACGTCGCCGTGCGCCTCCGCCTCGCGGGCGCGCTCGATCGCCAGCGCCATCAGGCGTTCGTGGGTCTCACCGCCGGTCGCGTCCGTCATCGATCCGAGAGTATGTGCGACCGACAACTTCCCGGGCGGGCCGGTGTTGAAGCCATAGCTCGCTCACGGCAGGGACACGCGAGCAGACGAACCGATGACGATCCGACGGCTTTCGATATCCGCTGCCCTCGCGCTGCTCGCATCCGCGCTGCTCGCGACCCCGGCGTTCGCGGCTGCGTCCGATCCCGTCGCCAGGGCCGCCGTGCTGCCCGACGACCCGGGAGCGCTCGCCACCCCGCCGGGACCGCCGGGCGCCTGGACGTCGCTGCAGTGGAACTTCCTTCCCTGGGAAGGAGCCGCGACCGCGACGCTGCCGGTCTCGCCTGGCGGCATCGACGCGGTGGGCGCCTGGCGCCACCTCGCCGAAGCGGGGCGCGGCGGCGCCCGCGGCGTGGTCGTCGCCGTGCTCGACACCGGGATCGCCTACCGCAACCAGGGGCGTCGCTTCCGTCGCAGCCCCGACTTCAGCTCCGACCAGTTCGTCCCCGGCTACGACTTCGTCGGCCACGACCGGCTGCCGCTCGACGAAAACGGCCACGGGACGCATGTCGCCGGCACGATCGCCGAGCGGACCGGCAACGGCATCGGCCTGACGGGGCTCGCTTTCCACGCCGAGCTGATGCCCGTGCGCGTGCTCGACCGCAACGGCAGCGGGCGCGCCGACGACATCGCCCGGGGGATCCGCTACGCCGTCCGCCACGGCGCCGACGTGATCAACATGAGCTTCAACTTCGGTTGCGGCAAGAGCGTGCCGGGAATAGACCGCGCACTGCGTGCCGCCTACCGGCACGGTGTGGTGACCGTCGCCTCGATCGGCAACGTCGGCTCGGAGACCTGCGTCTCGCCGCCGGCGACCGGGCCGCGGGTGATCGGCGTCGGCGGCACCACGGAGGGCGGTTGCCTCGGCAGCTACTCGCTGCTGCCCGGCAAGGGAGTCGACCTGCTGGGGCCCGGCGGTGGCTCGCCGGTCAGCGACTGCCCCTCGGTCTCCAACCGCTCGATCTACCAGGTGACGCTGAAGGGCGGGAACACGCGGCGCTTCGGCGAGCCCGGCAGCTACATCGGCACCTCGATGGCGGCAGCGCACGTCTCCGGCGTCGCGGCGATGGTGCTGGCCAGCGGCGTCATCCCCAAGAGCGCCTCCCCGGCGGGCCGGGTGAACCGCGTGCTGCGCCGCCTGCGCCAGACCGCCCGCGACATCGGCGAGCCGCACGCCCAGGAGGGCGCGGGATTGATCGACGCAAGTGCGGCGACGGACCCTGAGGTCAGCTGACTCTCAGGTGGTGCGAACGATCAGCACCGAGCACGGCGCGTGATGCGAGACGTTGTTGGGGACGCTGCCGAGCAGGAAGCGCCGCGCGCCGGTCATCCCCTTGTTGCCGACGACGATCAGGTCGGCCTTGGTCTCTTCGGCGACGTTGAGCACCGCCTCCGCCGGGTCGCCCTCGACCGGGTGGGTCTGCACCTCAAGGCCCTCCTTCTTGGCGCTCGCCGCGGCGGCGTCGAGCACGAGGTTGACGTCCTCGCGCGGGCCGATCTCATACTGGACGTCGGCCGGGACCCCCTCCTGCTCGCTCTGCAGGCGTCGTTTGGAGACCGGCGCGAAGGCGCTGACGATGCTGAGCTGCGCCCCCGCGAGCTTCGCCAGGTCGACCGCCTGTCGCACGGCCTCCCCTGCGGTCTCCGACCCGTCGGTCCCGACGACGATGCGATTGAACACGCGGCGATACTAACGCGCCGCGTCGCGGGCCGGCAATCCGCGCGAGTCGCCGCCGAGGATTTCGGTCGGCGTCGTCGCCAGGCGAACGATCGCGATCGCCATCGCGGCGACGAGGCAGGCGACCAGCACGACCATCGCGGCTTTCCACAATCCGGGCACGGCCCCGAACCCTAGAGCTACCCTTCTCCCATGGAGAAGATCGCCGACGGGGTCTGGCTGCTGCGGGGCGACCTGCGCAAGGGGATGAACATCTATTTCCTCGAGGACGGCGACGGCCTCGTCCAGTTCGACGCCGGCAGCAAGGGGATGACGAAGCGGGCGCGCGGCGAGGCCGAGCGACACGGTGGCCTGAAGCGGGTCGTGCTCGGACACGCGCACGCCGACCACCGCGGCACCGCGCCCTACATGGGGGTGCCGGTCCACTGCCATCCCGACGAGGTCGCCGACGCCGAAAGCGACGCCTCGATCGCCCCCTACATGGACCTCTCGCAGCTGCCGGTCGCGCCGATCCGCTGGCTCTACCCCTTCCTGCTGCGGCGCTGGGACGGCGGCGCGGTGAAGATCGCGGGCACCGTCTCCGAGGGAGACGAGGTGGCGGGGTTCAGGGTGATCCATTTCCCCGGGCACGCGCCCGGGCTGATCGGCCTCTGGCGCGAGAGCGACCGGGTGGCGCTGGTCAGCGACGTCGTCTACTTCATCGACTCGGCCCGGCTCAAACCGCTGCCGGAGGGCGAGGCGAGCGTCCCCCACCCCGCCTGGGCCTGGGACCACGCCAAGGCCAAGGAGTCCGTGCGCAAGCTGGCGGCGCTCGAACCGGCGGTGGTCGGCGCCGGGCACGCCGAGCCGCTGCGCGGCGAGAACCTGCGCGAGACGCTCGAGCGGGCGGCCGAGAAGTACTGAGCCGGGACGCCAGGCTCGCCGCGCTCGCGGGCGCCGCTCCCATAGGTTGCCCTCTCTGATGATCGGGACCTACGTCGCGGCGGCGCTGATCTGCGCCGCCTCACTGCTCGTCGGCCGCGCCCTGCTGCTCCTCGCGGGCCGAGGCGCCTGGTCGTGGCTGGAGCCGGCGGCGGGGCTCGGCGCGGTCTTCACCGTCACGGGCATGCTCGCCCGCGCCCCCGGCCACGGCACGTCGGCGACCATCGGCCTCGTCCTGCTCCTCGCCGCCGCCGCTATCGTCCTCGTCGCAAGGCGCCCCGGGGCCGATGGGCCTGAGACGTCCAAATGGCGGACGCTTGAGGCCCATCGGCGGGGGGAGGCTTGGCGCCGGGGGTTGCCGGTGGCGATCGCGGTGGCGGTGGCGCTCTCGATCCCCTTCGCGGTCAGCGGGCGCTGGGGGCTGCTGGGAATCGGCCTGAACAACGACCTCGGCCTGCACCTGGCCTGGGCCGAGTGGCTGCGCAGCGGCTTCGGCCCGGCGCCCGACGCCGGCTACCCGCTCGGACCGCACGGGCTCGCCGTGGCGACCGCCGCGGTGCCGGGAATCGGCCTCGGCCAGGCCTTCGTCGGCGAGATCTTCGCGATCGGCATCCTCACCGCCTTCACCGCCCTGGGGGCGTTGCCGGGCTTCGGCGCCGGCCGGCGGCTGCTGGCGGCGACGCTGGTCGCGGTGCCCTACCTCGCCGCCTCCTACTTCGCCCAGGGCGCCTTCAAGGAGCTCGCCGAGGCGCTCTTCGTGCTCGCCGTGGCGGTCGGGCTGCGCAACCTCGAGCCGTCGCGGCGCCGCTTGCTCCAGCTGCTGCCCTGGCTGGCGATCGCGGGTGGCGTGTTCTTCTCCTACAGCTTCGCCGGGCTCGCCTGGCCGATTCTCACCGCCGTCCTCTGGAGCTTCACCGTGCCCGCCGTGCGACGGGCGCTGGCGCCGCGAGCCCTGCTGCGCTTTCTCTTCCGGCCGGCGACGCTGCTGGCGATCGGCGGGCTGGCGGCGCTGGGCCTGGCGGCGACCGCGGTCGGCCCGTTCGGCTTCGGCGGCAGCTTCAGCAAAGTCGCCGCCACCAACACCTACGGGCCGGTCTCGCCGCTCGAGGCGCTGGGCGTCTGGCCGACGACGAACTACCGGCTCGAAGCGCCCGGCGGCGCCCACCTCACCGGTCTCGCCGGCGCGATCGGCGTCCTCGCGCTGTTCGCCGGCGCCTGGTGGTGGACGCGCCGCCGCGAGCTCGCGGTGCCGCTGGGGCTCGCCGCCTGCGTCCTCCTCTACCTCGCCGCGCTGCCGACCAGCGGCGACTACTCGCACGCCAAGGCGTTGATGATCGGCGCCCCGCTGGCGATGCTGGTCATCGTCCGCCCGCTGCTCGCCGAGCTCTGGCCGATCCGCGTCTCCCGGACCGCTGGCGCATGGCGACTCGCCCGGTCGGCGCTCGCCGTCGTCTTCATCGGCGGCGCGATCTACTCCAGCTTCCTGGCGCTGCGCAACGCGCCCGTGGCGCCGGCCGGCCACGGCGGCGAGCTGCAGGCGTTCCTGCCGGTCCTCCACGGGCAGCCGGTGCTCTACGCCGGCCAGGACCGCTACGCCGCCTACGAGCTGCTCGGCGCCGACACCCATGTGCCGCTGGTCGAGTTCCCCGACCCCGCCGTCGCCCAGAACCCGGAGAAGCCCTTCGACACCGGCGACGCCTACAGCCCGATCGACTTCGACTCCTTCTCGCGCGGGACGCTCGACCGCTTCCCCTACGTGATCAGCGGCCGCGCCGCCTGGAACAGCGGCGCCCCGCACGGCTTCAGGCGCATCGCCGCCACGCCGTCCTACGTCCTCTGGGAACGGACCGGCGAGGTGCCCGAAGACCGCCACGTGCTGCTCGAGGGGACGAACGCCGGGGCCCGCGCCGGCTGCGCCTCGCCGGAGATCCGCATCCTGCTCTCAAATCCGGGCCGGGCCTCCCTCTTCCCGGACGTGGAGATCGCGCCGAAGGAGCGCTGGAGCGCCGGCAGCAGGCTGAAGAACGGGCAGCGCAGCTCGCAGACGATCTCCCTCCCGCGCGGTCGCTGGCATCTCTCGCTGCAGTACTTCTCGCCCTTCGGGCTGACGCTGTCGGCCCCCGGCTTCCACCAGGACCTCGAGGCGGCGCTCGACGGCCAGCGGCCGAACACGATCAGCCTCGCCAACGACGGCCAGTTCTGGCCCGCCGGCAGCTTCAGGAGCCCCGGCGGCCGGGTGCGCTTCGCCGTGGCCGCCGCCGAGCCCGACTTCCTCCAGCGCCTCAGCGGCTACGACGACATCGCCTACATCGGCAACCTGGTCGCCGTGCGCGCCGGCAAGCGCCGCGTGGCGCCGCTGCACGACGCCTGCAACCAGTGGATCGACCACTACGAATCCGCCGCCGCGCCGTAGCTCAGACGGCCTTGGCCGCCAGGCGTTGCGGCGAAACTCGCACCACGTCCCAGACCCAGCCGGCCTTCTCGAACAGGTCGATGACGACGGCGGAGAGGTCGACCTGCCAGCGGCCGAGGCCGTGCACGGCGGAGGTCGGGAAGGCGTGGTGGTTGTTGTGCCAGGCCTCGCCGAGGGTCGGAATCGCGATCAGCGCCAGATTGCGCGACTCGTCGGTGGTCTCGTAGTCGCGCCGGCCGAAGACGTGGCAGAGCGAGTTGATGCTGTAGGTGAAGTGGTGCAGGACGAAGACACGGACGAGGCCGCCCCAGAGCAGCCCGGTCACCGCGGCGAAGAAGCTGCCGCCGATCAGCCAGCCGAGCGCGAAGGGGAGGAGGAGCCCGCCGATCGCCCAGAGCAGGAAGGTGCGATCGACCCACTCGATCGTCGAGTCCTCCAGCAGGTCCGGCGCGAAGCGTTCCTTGCTGCCGCGCTGGGTGTGGATGAAGAGCCAGCCCATGTGCGCGTGGAAGAGGCCGCGCAGGGCCCCCGACCAGCCGTGGCCGTGGTCGACGTGAGGGCTGTGCGGGTCGCCCTCTTCGTCGGAGAATGCGTGGTGCTTGCGGTGGTCGGCGACCCAGGAGATCACCGGGCCCTCGATCGCCGCCGAGCCGAGGATCGCGAGCAGCCCGTGCAGCCAGCGCTTCGCTTTGAAGGCACGGTGGGTCAGATGCCGGTGGAAGCCGACCGTGATCCCGAGCCCGGTGAGCAGATACATGCCGAGGAAGAGGAAGACGTCGCTCCAGTGCAGCGCCCTGCCCCAGACCTGCCAGCCGGCGAAGACGAGCGCGACGAAGGGGACCACGGTTACAAGCCCGGTGATGATCCGGTCGCGTGTCTCGTTTGCGACCGGCTGTATGTCTGACGGCCTCGGTCCTGCCACTGAGGCGATGATACGCACGCCTCCCCCGGATTCGCAGCCAGGCGCTGGACCGATGTCGGAATGTCGGCCCGGCAACCGCGATAAAAGACTCGGTTGTAAGGTCCCGGCCGATGCCATTCGCCCGCACCGAGCCGCTGCGCCGCGAGATCGAGGCCCGGATCCCGCAGCGGCCGTTCACGGTCGAGTTCTGGGACGGCACCCGACTGCCGGCCAGCGACGGGGACGGGCCGACCTTCTTCGTCCGCTCGCCGCGCGCGGCGGCGCACGCGCTGCGGGCGCCGGGCCAGCTCGGCCTCGGCCGCGCCTATGTCAGCGGCGAGATCGAGGTCGACGACATGGACGCGGTGATCGAGCTGCTCGACACCTGGCAGCCGCCCTCTCTCGACCGCGGCGACGTCGCCCACCTGCTGCTCGGCGCCGTGCGCGCCGCCGGCCTGCAGCGGCCGCCGAAGCGCCCGGCCGCCGAGCTCGTGCTGAGCGGCCGCCGGCACAGCAAGGAGCGCGACGCGGCGGCGGTGCGCCACCACTACGACGTCTCCAACGAGTTCTTCGCCCTCTTCCTCGACGCCTCGATGACCTACAGCTGCGCCTTCTTCGCCGAGGGCGCTCAGACCCTGGAGGAGGCGCAGGAAGAGAAGCTCGACACCGTCGCCCGCAAGCTGGCGCTGAAGCAGGGCGACCGGGTGCTCGACGTCGGCTGCGGCTGGGGCAGCTTCCCGCTGCGCGCGGCGACCGAGTACGGAGCGAGCGTGGTCGGCATCACGCTCTCGCCGCCACAGGCCGAGCGGGCCCGGCAACGGGCCGAGGAGGCCGGCGTCGCCGACCGGGTGGAGATCCGCGTGATGGACTACCGCGACCTCGCCGCGAGCGGCGAGCGCTTCGACGCGATCGCCTCGATCGGCATGGTCGAGCACGTCGGCGAGGAGCAGATCGACGTCTACGCCCGCACCCTTGCCGGGCTGCTGGAGCCGGGCGGACGGCTGCTCAACCACGGCATCGCCCGCCTGCGCCACACCGACCCCGACGCGGGCGCCTTCACCGAGCGCTACGTCTTTCCCGATGGCGAACCGCTGCACCTCTCGCGCGTGCTGCTGGCGCTCGAGCGGGCCGGCTTCGTCACCAGGCACGTTTCCGAGCACGGCGCCGACTACGCCGAGACGCTGCGCCACTGGGCGCGGCGGCTGGACGAGAACCTCGACGAGGCGCTGCGCCTCGCCGGCCCCGAACGGGTCCGCGTCTGGCGCCTCTACCTGCGCGCCGCCCGCAACGGCTTCGAAAGCGGGTTCTTGTCGATCTACCAGGCTCGCTGCTCCCTGGCTTAAGCGGGAAAGTTCGCTTCGACGTTCGCCAGCGACCAGTCGGCGCCGGCGTCGCGAAGTTCCTCGACTGAATAACTCCCGGTCGCCACGCCGACGACCTTGATCCCGGCGCCGTGGCCGGCGACGACGTCGCGAGGGGTGTCGCCGACCGAGATGCCGCCGCCGTCGGCGAGCGTGCCGCCGGAAACCAGCTCGCCGCGGCGCAGGGCCGCCCTGGTGACCTCGGTGCGATCGGCGGAGTCCGAGCCGTAGCCGCCGAAGGAGAAGAAGCGGTTGAGCCGGCCACGGGCGAGCTTGATGTGGGCGGCGGCCTCGACGTTGCCGGTGACCAGGCCGAGCAGCACGCCTTTCTCGATCAGCTCCGGCAGCAGCGCCTCGATTCCCGGCATCACCCGGTAGCCGTCGGACTCGGCGACGGTGTCGGGCAGGTGCTTGAGGTAGCAGCCGATCGCCTGCGCCCGCTCCCCGGCCGTCCCCTCGCGGCCGATCGCCTCGCGGAAGACGATCCTGACGATCTCCGGGTCGGTCATCCCGGCGTCGGTGTGCTCGGCGATGTCGGCCTCGACGCCGTGCAGCTCCTCGAAGGCCCGCTGCCAGGCGACGCCGCCGGCGCCGCCCGTGACGAGCAGGGTGCCGTCGATGTCAAAGAGCACAGCGCGGGCGGAGCCGGCCATCAGTCCCCCAGCAGTTCGCGCTGGCTGAGCCAATAGAGAAGAGCAAGCGCGGGTATCACCACGACAACAGCGGCGCCGAAGACGATCAGCACCGAGTCGAGGGTCGGACCGGGCGCCGCCGCCTGGTCGATCCGCAGCGAGGTCGGCAGCAGGTAGGGGAACTGGGCGACGCCCCAGCCCCAGATCACGGCGACGACCGCCCCCGCGGCGAGCGGGCGCAGGCCGCGGCGGCGGCGGGCGAGCAACAGGGCGAGCACACCGAAGCCGCAGAGGATCGAGAGGATGACCAGCGGCAGGCCCTCGACGATCAAGCGGTCGTAGACGTAGCGAGCTTCGCCATGCAGGGCGATCAGCCCGAGCAGGGCGACGGCGCCCGCGGCGACGCCGGCTGCGAGGGCGCGGGCGGCGAACCAGCTCTCCATCTCGCGGTCGCCGGCCCGCTCGGAATCGGAGACGAGGAAGACCGCCGCCAGGTAGGCCCCCGCGAGCACGAACAGCGCCCCGGTCAGCATTGGCAGCGGCTGCAGCCAGGACGCGAAGGCGTCGCCCTCGCCCGCGGCGGGGACGTTGCCGGCGGCGATCGCCCCTACCACCGTTCCCATGAAGAACGGGGTCAGCACCGAGGAGAGGGCGAAGGCGGCGCCCATCGCCCGCCGGTAGGAGAGCCGCTGCACCGATTTGCGGAAGGCGAAGCCGGCGCCCCTCAGCACGATCCCCAGCGCCGCCAGGGCGATCGGCACGTACAGCGTCGACATGATCGCGCCGAACGCCTCGGGGAAGGCGGTCCAGAGGACGACGAGGATGAAGATCAGCCAGACGTGGTTGGCCTCCCAGACGGGCGTCAGCGAACGCTGGATCCGCTCCCGCGGCCGCGCGCCCGTCTCGTCGTCGAAGCCGGCCAGCAGGTCCCAGAAGCCGCCGCCGAAGTCGGCGCCGCCGAACAGCGCATACAGCGTCGCCCCCGTCCAGAGGATCGCCGCCGCGACATCGGCCCGGCTCATCCGGACACCGCCTCGGATGGCCCGTACGGGACCTCGCCCTCGCCAGCCTCCTCGTCCCCCTCGGCGCGCCAGCGGCGCGACATCGCGCGCAGCACGAGCACCGCGCCGGCGCCGAGGCCGGCGTAGAGGAGGAGCACGCCGGCGAAGGCGAACCAGATCCCCTGCGCTCCGGTCACCGCTTCGCTGGTCCGCATGTAGCCCTGGACGATCCAGGGCTGGCGGCCGACCTCGGTGACGATCCAGCCGCACCACAGCGCCAGGATCGCCCCCACCCCGGAGACCGCGACCGCGCGCAGGAACCACCGCGTGCGCGGGATCTCGCGCCGCCGCCACCACGACCAGGCGAGCCACAGCCCGAGCAGCAGCAGCGCCGAGCCGATCCCGACCATCGCGTCGAAGGCGAGGTGCAGCAGCGTGTTGGCCGGCGGCCGTTCGTCAGCCGGGATCTCGTCCAACCCGGTCACCTCCGTGTCCTTGCTGAAGCCGACGAGGTAGGAGTCGAGGTCGGGGATCGGGATCGACGCCTTCACCCCGTCGCTGGTGCAGATCCCGCCGACGTACTCGGTCTGTTCGGGCCCCGATTCCTGGATGCACTCCATGCCGGCGAACTTGGCCGGCTGGTGGTCGGCGACTTCGCGCGCCGCGGTGTCGCCGACGAAGAGCTGGATCGGCGTCGCGATGCAGGCGACCGTCAGCGGGATCAGGAGCCCCAGCCGGTGCAGGCGGTCGCGCCGCCCGCGCAGCATGCCGACCGCGTAGATCGAGGCGACGAGGAAGCCGACGACCATGTAGGCGGCGAGGATCATGTGCGGCACCTCGTAGACCCAGGCCGGGTTGAAGAGCACCTTGAGCGGCTCGGTTTCGACCACCTTGCCGGCGCCGTCGAGGGTGAAGCCCTGCGGCGTGTTCATCCAGGAGTTGGCGGTGACGACCGAGAAGGCGCCGCCGACGCCGGTGATCACCATCGGCACGCCGCTCCAGAAATGCGCCCAGCCGCCGAGCCGCTTCCAGCCATAGATGTAGATCGCGAGGAAGATCGCCTCGGTGAAGAAGAAGATCCCCTCGATCGCGAAGGCGATGCCGAAGGCGTCGCCGAAGCGTTCCATGAAGCGCGGCCAGAGCAGGCCGAACTCGAAGCTGAGCACGGTGCCGGTGACGGCGCCGACGGCGAAGGTCACCGCCATCGCCTTCGACCAGCGCCGCGCCAGCCGCATCGCATCGCCGTCGCCGCGCTTCAGCCCCAGCCAGTTGGCGGTGAGGATCATCGCCGGCAGGGCGACCCCGAGGCTGGCGAGGACGATGTGGAAGGCGAGCGTGAACGCCATCAGCTCGCGCGCGGCGAGCAGATTGGACATCGCTCAGGCCCTCCCCCGGCGGTAGCGCCGGATCAGCGCGTTGGTCGAGCTGTCGTGTTCCAGCTTCGGCTCCCCGGCGGCCTGCAGCTCGGGGACGATCCGCTTCGCCAGCAGCTTGCCGAGCTCGACCCCCCACTGATCGAAGGAGTCGATCCCCCAGATCGCCCCCTGGGTGAAGGTGCTGTGCTCGTAGAGGGCGACGAGCGTGCCCAGCGTGTGCGGGTCGAGCCGCTCGGCGAGGATCGTGTTGGTCGGCCGGTTGCCCTCCATCACGCGGTGCGGCACCACCGCCTCCGGCGTGCCCTCGGCCCGCACCTCCTCCTCGGTCCTGCCGAAGGCGAGCGCCTGCGTCTGCGCGAAGACGTTCGACATCAAGAGGTCGTGGTGCTCGCCGAGCGGGTTGTTGGAGCGCATGAAGCCGATGAAGTCGCAGGGGATCATCCGCGTGCCCTGATGGATCAGCTGGTAGAAGGAGTGCTGGCCGTTGGTCCCCGGCTCGCCCCAGAAGATCGCCCCGGTGTCGTGGTCGACGCGGGCGCCGTCCAGGGTCACATGCTTGCCGTTGGACTCCATCGTCAGCTGCTGCAGGTAGGCGGGAAAGCGGTGCAGGTACTGGTCGTAGGGCAGCACCGCGCAGGTCTGGGCGCCGAAGAAGTCCCCGTACCAGACCGAGAGCAGCCCGATCAGCATCGGCAGGTTCTCGGCCGGGCGGGCGGTGCGGAAGTGCTCGTCCATCGCGTGGAAGCCGGCGAGCATCTCGGCGAAGCGGGCCGGGCCGATCGCCAGCATGGTCGAGAGCCCGATCGCCGAGTCCATCGAGTAGCGGCCGCCGACCCAGTCCCAGAAGCCGAACATGTTCTCGGTGTCGATGCCGAACTTCCCGACCTCCGCGGAGTTGGTCGAGACGGCGACGAAGTGCTTGGCGACCGCCGCCTCGTCGCCGCCGAGCCCTGCCAGCGACCACTCGCGCGCCGTCTGCGCGTTGGTCATCGTCTCCAGCGTGGTGAAGGTCTTCGAGGAGACGACGAACAGCGTCTCCTCGGGGTCGAGGTCGCGCGTGCACTCGGCGAAGTCGGTGCCGTCGACGTTGGAGACGAAGCGGAAGCTGAGGTCGCGGCGGCTGAAGTGGCGCAGCGCCTCGTAAGCCATCACCGGGCCGAGGTCGGAGCCGCCGATTCCGACGTTGACGACGTTGCGGATCGGCCTGCCGGTGTGACCGGTCCACTCGCCCGAGCGCACCCGCTCGGCGAAGGCCGACATCCGGTCGAGCGTCTCGTGCACCTGCTTGACCACGTCGACCCCGTCGACGACCAGCGAGCGCTCGCGCGGCATCCGCAGCGCCACGTGCAGCACCGCGCGGTCCTCGGAGACGTTGATGTGCTCGCCGGCGAACATCGCGTCGCGACGCGCCTCCACCCCACGCTCGGCCGCAAGCGCGCCGAGCAGGATCACGGTCTCGTCGCTGATCCTGTTCTTGGAGAAGTCGAGGTGCAGGCCGGCGCCGTCGGCGACCAGGCGCTCGCCGCGCTCGGGGTCGGCGGCGAAGAGGTCGCGCAGGTGCCTGGGCGCGATCTCCGCGTGGTGGCGCTCGAGCGCCGCCCAGGCTTCGCTCACGCGCGAGCCCCCACCTGCGACTCGATCGTCTTCAACATCTCGTCCCACGACTTGGCGAAGGCCTCTTTGCCCTCCTCCTGCAATTGCTCGGCGAGCGCATCGACGCCGATCCCCGCCTGCTCAAACTCGGCCAGAACCCGGTCGCAATCGCCGCCGTCCGCCGGCACCGCGCCGCTCAGCTCGCCGTGGTCGGCGAAGGCGTGCAGGGTCGGCTCCGGCATCGTGTTGACGGTGAAGGGCGAGGCGAAGCCCTCGATGTAGAGGACGTCGGAGGCATTGGGATCCTTGGTGCCGGTGCTCGCCCAGAGCAAGCGCTGCGGCCGCGCCCCCTCGTTCATCAGCCGCTGCATACGCGGCGAGTCGAGCAGCTCACGGTAGGCGCGGTAGGCGCGGTAGCCGATCGCCAGGCCGAGGCGGTTGTGCAGCCCGTCGGACACCTTGCCGGTGACGGCGACGTCCCAGCGGCTCATGAAGATCGAGGCGACCGAGGCGACGTCGGGGCTGAGCCCGGCCTCGATCCGTCGTTCGATCCCGCGCAGGTAGGCGTCGGCTGCGGCGAGGTACTGCTTGTCGTCGAAGAGCAGGGTGACGTTGATCGGGATGCCGGCGAAGATCGACTGCTCGATCGCCGGCAGGCCTGCCGGGGTGCCGGGGATCTTGATGTAGAGGTTGTCGCGCTCGGCCTTGGCGTGCAGCGCGGCGGCCTCCTCGATCGTCGCCTCGGTGTCGTCGGCGATCAGCGGCGAGACCTCGAGCGAGCAGAAGCCGTCGACGCCGGCCGTGCGCTCGTGGACCGGGGCGAAGAGGTCGGTCGCGTCGCGTAGATCGGCGAGCGCCAGCTCGAAGAAGATCCGCTCCGGCGGGGTGGCGCCGATCCCCTCGCTGGGAATCGCGCCGGCGCTGAGCTCGGCGATCTGCTCGTCGTAGGCGTCGCCGCCGGAGATCGCCTTGTCGAAGATCGTCGGGTTGGAGGTGAGGCCGGTGACCGACAGCTCCTCGATGTAGCCGGCGAGGGTGCCGTCGCCCAGCATCGTGCGGGTGATGTTGTCGAGCCAGAGGCTCTGGCCCAGGTCGTGTAACTGCTGCGTCGGCTTCATGCGAGAACCTTCCTGGCCACCTCGGCCACCTTGTCGGGAGTGAATCCAAACTTCGTCTGCACGTCCTTCAGCGGCGCCGAGCTGCCGAAGGTGTGCATGCCTATTCTCCTACCCGCCGGCCCGACGTAGTGATCCCAGCCGATCGTCGAGGCCTCCTCGACCGAAACGCGCGCCGTCACCTGCGGCGGCAGGACTTCGTCGCGGTAGGCGTCGTCCTGGCGATCGAAGAGCTCCCAGCAGGGCAGGCTGACGACGCGTGAGCGGACGCCTTCGGCCGCTAGCTCCTCGTGCGCCGCGAGCGCCAGCGCGACCTCGCTGCCGGTCCCGATCAGGATCAGCTCGGGGGCGCCGCCGTCGACGTCGGCGAGCACGTAGCCGCCGCGCCGCAGCCCCTCGGCAGAGGCGTACCTGGAGCGGTCGAGGACCGGAACGTTCTGGCGCGTCAGCACGAGGGCGACCGGCTGATGGCTGCGGTCGAGCGCCACCCGCCAGGCCTCGGCGACCTCGTTGGCGTCGGCGGGGCGGATCACGTCGAGGCCGGGAATCGCGCGCAGCGAGGCGAGCTGCTCGACCGGCTGGTGCGTCGGCCCGTCCTCGCCGAGGCCGATCGAGTCGTGGGTGAAGACGTGGATCACCGGCAGCTCCATCAGCGCCGAGAGGCGGATCGCCGGCCGCGCGTAGTCGGAGAACGTCAGGTACGTCGACCAGAGCGGCCGCAGCTTGGAGAGCGAGAGGCCGTTGGAGATCGCCGCCGCCTCGTGCTCACGGATGCCGTAGTGGAGCTGGCGGCCCTCGTAGGCGCCGGGCTCGAGGTCCACGGCGCCGTCGAGGTCGAGGCGCACCGAGGTCGAGTCGGTGAGGTCGGCAGAGCCGGCGAGGAGCCACGGCACCCGCGCGGCGATCGCGTTCTCGACCCGGTTGGAGGCCTTGCGGGTCGCCAGCCCCTGCTCGTCGGGCTCGAAGCTGGGGATGTCGGCGTCCCAGCCGTCCGGCAGGGCGCGCCCCTGGGTGGCGTCGATCTCGGCGGCGAGGGCGGGCTCGCGCTCGGCGTAAGCGGCGAGCCGCTGCTGCCAGGCGGCCCGTGCCTCGGCGCCGCGCCTGCCGACCCCGGCGGCGAAGTGCTCCTTGACACCGTCGGGGACGAGGAACTGGGCGTCCTCCGGCCAGCCGTAGACGTGCTTGGTCTCGCGCACCTCCTCCTCGCCGAGCGGCTCGCCGTGCGCGGCGGCGGTGTCCTGCTTGTGCGGCGAGCCGTAGCCGATGTGCGAGTCGACGATGACGAGCGTCGGGCGCCCCTCCTCCCTTCTGAACTCCTCGAACGCCTTCTCCAGCAGCTCGATGTCGTTGGCGTCGCCGACCCGCGTGACGTTCCAGCCGTAGCCCATGAAGCGGGCTGCGACGTCGTCCTCGTAGGCGATCCGGGTCTTGCCGTCGATCGTGATGTGGTTGTTGTCGTAGATCCAGCAGAGGTTGTCGAGCTGCAGGTGGCCGGCGATCGAGGCAGCTTCGCTGGAGACCCCCTCCATCAGGCAGCCGTCGCCGGCGATCGCGTAGACGTCGAAGTCGAACAGCTCGGC
>DASSBJ010000030.1:0-43750 GCA_035698885.1 Solirubrobacterales bacterium | reverse complement strand
GGGCGCGCCGCGAGGTGCTCGCGGTGGCCGACGAGACCGCGCCGACCTGGTCGCGCAACGAGGCGTCGCCCTCCGGGGCCGGCTACCGCACGTTTTAGGGACGGGAGCGGTCAGCCCGCGGGTCCTGTCGGCGGGTGGGGGGTGTCCGGCCGGGGCTAGGTTTTTCGCGCACGGAGGTCGCGCTACTCGCTGAGGGTCAAGCGAAAAACTAACGCCGCCCCGCCCGAACACCCCCACCCGCCGCCTCCCGCGGGAGATGCCGATTAGCATCACGCCTCATGCGGGACGTTCAGATACGGGACACGTTGTCCGGGGAGTTGCGGGCTCTGCCTCGTGATGAGGAGGTCGGCATTTATGCATGCGGTCCGACTGTCTACAGCCGGATACACATTGGCAATGCCCGGCCCTTCGTGGTCTTCATGCTGCTGTCTCGGTTCCTCAAGACAGAGGGTTACAAGACCAAGCTCGTGATCAACGTCACCGACATCAACGACAAGATCTACGACGCGGCGCGTCAAGCCGATGAGCCATCCGAAGAGTTCGCGAAGCGGATGACTGCCGCCTACTTCGAGGACACTGAGCGTCTGGGGCTTGGCCGCCCTGATTCCGAGCCACTGGCAAGCGAGACTATTCAAGGCATAGTTGGGCTGATTAGCGACCTCATTGATTCGGGGCACGCTTATGAGTCTGACGGCGATGTCTATTTCCGCGTCAAGAGCTTTGCGGACTACGGGAAGCTCTCGAACCGGCGCACCGAGGATATGGACCAGGGGGAGGAGACGGGCTCCGCATCGCTCAAGGAGAACGCTCTTGACTTCGCTCTTTGGAAGGCCCATAAGGAGGGGGAGGACAGTTCTTGGGACTCTCCCTGGGGCCCTGGAAGACCTGGGTGGCACATCGAGTGTTCGGCAATGGCTGAGGCCGAGCTTGGCCCTTCATTTGCCATTCATGGGGGTGGGTCAGACCTCGTTTTTCCACATCACGAGAACGAGATAGCTCAGTCTGAGGCTGCTGGTCGTCCGTTTGCTCAGATCTGGATGCACAACGGGATGATCGAGACCGACGCGGCGAAGATGTCGAAGTCGGAGGGCAACATCTTCCAGCTGTCGGAGGCGCTGGATCGGTATGGGCGCGAGGCGGTTGTGGCCTACTTGATCTCGGGCCATTACCGGCAGCCGCTGGCGTTCGGTTCCCTTCAAATGGAACAGGCTGTCGCCCAGGTCGAGCGGTTGCGGAACTTCTTTCGCGAGCATCCGGTGGATCCCAAGGGGCGGCCACCAGGGGAGGCCCCGTCGGAGCAACAGCGGGGAGGCTCCGCCGGGGCCTCCCCTGGCGTCCGCCTCGAAGGGTTCCGCGAAGCTCTCGCTGATGACTTCAACACGCCAAAGGCGATGGCCGAGGCTTTTGAGCTCGTCGGGGAAGCGAATCGGGAGGAGATTCCGGGGGCTTCAGAGGCGCTGGCGGAGATGCTCGAGCTCGTCGGACTCGGCTCACTTGCCCAGCCGGAAGAGGGGGTTGAGAGCGACGAGCGGGCCAACGAGCTGATGGACGAACGCGAGCAAGCTCGGGCGGCCAAGGACTTCGCGCGGGCGGATGAGATTCGGGAGCAGCTCGCCGAGCTTGGCTGGGAGGTTCGGGACTCGGCCGAGGGCGCGAAGCTCGTGCCGAAGGCCTGATGGCCGCCAGCCAGATCATCTACGGCCGGCGCCCGGTGGAGGAGGCCGAGCGGGGGAGGCGGGCGGTGCGGCGGGTCTGGCGGGCGCCGGACGTGTCCGGTGAGGAGCTGGAGCGGCTCTGCGGGTCGCCGGACCATCAGGGGGTCGTCGCCGAGGTCGATCCGTATCCGTATGCGGACCCCGGCGCGCTGCTGGGGCGACCGGATGCGCTGATCGTCGCCCTCGACCAGGTGCAGGACCCGCGCAACCTCGGCGCCGTCTGCCGCTCGGCGGAGTTCGCCGGGGCGGCCGGCGTCGTAGTTCCCGAGCGCCGCTCGGCCGAGTTGACGGCGGTCGCCTGCAAGGCCTCGGCGGGCGCGGTCGAGCACCTCGAGGTCGCCCACGTGCGCAACCTCGCCGATTGGCTCGGGGACGCCAAGGACAGGGGCTTCTGGATCTGGGGGGCCGACGCCGACGCGAAGCAGGCGCCCTGGGACGCCGACCTGAGCGGGCCGACGGTGCTGGTGCTCGGCGGCGAGGGGAAGGGCATCCGTCCCCGCGTCGCCTCGGCCTGCGACGGTCTCCTCGCCCTGCCGAGGCGCGGCGAGGTCGACTCGCTCAACGTCTCCGCCGCGGCGACGGCGCTGCTCTTCGAGGCGATCCGCCAGCGCTAGAGGCCTCTAGCACCTGCAACGGCAGTTGCAGGAAATCCGCATTTTGGGGTTGACAGAACTCCGCAGGCCGGTAAGAATGCCCCGGCAATAAGGGTGAAGCTCAGCTTGAGTCTGAGCTTTGGCCAGTCAATACCGGCGCCACCAGGGGAGGTACAGGCGTCACGACCCTTCGTCTCGAAAAGGAGAAGGATCTGTGGCTCTATCGTCGCCTGCTTCCACTGCTAACCCTCAAGTTGAACTTGATGATCACTACCTGGTCGCCCTCGCCAAGGAGGGACGGACCGACGCCTACGACCAGATCGTGCGGCGCTACCGCGGCTTCGTCCGCCTCAAGGCCTCGTCCTACTTCCTGCTCGGCGGGGAGAGCGACGACCTGATCCAGGAAGGCCTGCTCGGCCTCTACAAGGCGATTCGCGACTATCGCACCGATCGCGAGTCGAGCTTTCGCAGCTTCGCCGAGCTCTGCATCACCCGCCAGATCATCACCGCCGTCAAGACCGCTACGCGTAACAAGCACACGCCGCTCAACCAGTACGTCTCTTTCAGCCAGACGCCTGCCGCGGCGGGCGATTCCGAAACGACCCTCGACGAGATCCTCCCCGGTCCCAGCGTCGCCGACCCGGTCAACCAGGTGATCGCCACCGAAGAGCTGGCGAGCCTCGTCTCCTGCCTCTCGGGAACCACCGGCGTCCTCTCCGACCTCGAGAGCCGCGTCCTCTCCCTCTACCTCGACGGTCACTCGTACGAGATCACGGCCGAGCGCCTCGAGTGCGACACGAAGACCGTCGACAACGCCCTGCAGCGGGTCAAGCGCAAGGTCGCAAGCCACCTCGACTCACGAGAGGTGCCCGCGTAGAGACCACAAATCCACGTCGTTCACAGCGACCCTTACAGCGACGTTAGGGTCGCGGCCTGTCTCTAACGTTTCAGGGCCAAAGCGTTATGGTCTAGTAAGATTCCGTGGGTGGATCCGCAGCGATACCCATCGACGCCCTTCGGCGAGGCGCGAAAAACGACCGGACCGCACGGTTACGTCGCCTACTTCCCCACGCAGATCCCGCGTACGTTGGACCTCCCCGGCGCGACGGCGCGACTGCTGGCGGACGCCGAGGGGGCGATTGGCCGGCTTGCGGGGATCGGCGGTCTGCTTCCCAACCCCGATCTCCTGATCCGGCCGTATCTCCTGCGCGAGGCGCTCGCGTCGACCCGGATCGAGGGCACGCAGGCGAGCCTTGCGGAGGTTCTCGAAAACGATGTCTCCGGACGCCCCGCGAACGAGGATGTCGAGGAAGTCGTCAACTACGTCGAGGCGATGTGGTGGGGCTTGGGGCAGCTCGATCGACTGCCGATCAGCACCCGGCTCCTATCCGGGATGCACCGAAGGCTTATGGCCGGCGTACGCGGGCGCGAGCGTTCCCCCGGCGAGTTGCGTCGCACCCAGAACTGGATAGGAGGGCCGGGCTCGACGATCGAGACGGCGGAATTCGTCCCCCCGCCGCCCGCCGAGCTACATGGCCTTCTCGCCGACTGGGAGCGCTTCGCTCACGAGGAACCGGAGATGCCCCTGCTGGTGCAGAACGCCTTGCTGCATGCCCAGCTCGAGACGATTCACCCGTATCTTGACGGCAACGGTCGCCTCGGCCGCCTGCTGCTCGTCTTCTTCCTGATCGCGAGGGAGCGGCTTCCCGCTCCGCTGCTCTATCTCAGCTCTTATCTCGAACACAACCGCCGCGCCTACTACGGCAGCCTCCAGGCGATTCGCGAAGCCGGAGAACCGCTTCCCTGGATCGAGCTGTTCCTCACCGCTGTCGAAACCCAGGCCGACGATGCGGTCCGGCGCTCGCGCCGAATCGTCGGGCTACAGGATCGGTACCGGCAGGTTGCAGCTGCGCAGGCGTCTCCCAAGAACTACCTGGCGCTCGTCGACCTGATTTGCGAAAACCCGGTCCTCACCACCGCGACGATCGAAGATTCGCTTGCCGTGAGTCGTCCCACCGCCCTGCGACTTCTCCGGGGAATGGCGGAGCGTGGGGTATTGGAGGAGATCGGCGCCGGGTTACGGGGGCAGAAGCGCTACGTGGCCCGCGAGCTGCTGGACGCGGTGACGGAGGGTACCGAGTCAGCGGTCGGCTGAAGGGGAAAGTGGCTCGACCTCGGTCGAGAGGCCGGAGTCGCCGAGGGCGGCGAGGAACGACGCCGGATCGAACGCCTGCGCGGGCGCGAGCGCGCCGCGGCGGTCGTAGGCCGGATCGGCGCAGAGCGTTGCGGCGTGGGCGAGGCTCGCGGCCGTCAGCCCGTAGACATCGCTGCCTCGTAGCGTTCCGCGTCTGACGCCGGAGGCGCCGCGCGCCTCGCAGCCGATCGTGAAGCGCGACTTCCCGCGGTCCTCTTCGCTCGGAGCCGCCGGCAGGCGGCGGATCGCCGCGCCGGCGAGCGAGCGCAGGGGAGTGCGCATCGCCAGGCCGAGCAGGGGGGAGGAGGCGGTCGCGAGCGGCATCAGCCGCGGCGGCACGACCATCCCGCTGAGCAGCGTCCGCACCCGCTCGGTCTCGACGTGCCGGGGAACGGTGACCTGCTCGCCGGCGGGATAGCGCAGCATGCGCTGCTCGCCGATCGGCTCCGGGAAGCGCCAGCGCCCGCCGTCGGCGCTGCGCGGCGCCGGCCGCCAGTCCCCGTCGGCCCAGACCACGTCGCCGCCCCGCATGATCTCCAGCGCCGAGAGCGCCGTCCCATGCGTCGGCGCGAACCCGTCGACGTGGTAGGCGACGACGATCTCCTCCAGCGGCCCCATCCCCTCGGCCACCAGCGCCGCCAGCATGTCGCCCGGCAGATAGTCGAACCCCATCCCCGAAACCAGCGCCGCCCCCGTCTCCTCGCCCCGCTTCCCGTACCGCTCGAAGACCATCCGAATGAAAGGCTGCTCCCCCGTCGTATCCAGGTAATGCGTCCCCGTATCCGCCGCAGCAGCCAGCAGCCCCTCGCCATGAAGCGTGAACGGCCCGGCGCAGCCGACCACGACCGCACAAGGCTCCAGGAGCGCCCGCAACCCAGCCGTGTCGTCAGCATCGACGACCTCAAACGGCACTCCGCCCAGCTCCGCCGAAAGTGCCGCCAGCTTGTCGCGGTTCCGCCCGGCGATCAGGAAATCGGTTCCGGCCTGCCTAAGTTCGCGAGAAATCAGGCCCCCGGTGAACCCGGTGGCCCCATAGACGGCAATAGGCCCGCTCGTGTCCCCAGCGCCCATCGAGTCGCTCGCATCCATGCCGCAACGCTACCTCGTGAAGGCGCCGTGTCTGCGCTCCGGCGACGATGAACGCTCGGCCGTGAGGCGCGAGCGCCGTCAGCGCGTCGAGGAGAACGCGCCTGGCGGCGAGGTCTGTAGGCACCCGGGGTCTGAGACGAGCAACGGAAGTTCTACCGACGCAAATCCGCCAGCACGTACTCGAGCAGCTCGCGGCCGTGGTCGGAGGCGACCTCCAGGTCGTCGGCTGTGACTTGGGCGCGGTGCAGGGACTGCATCCTCAGCACCTCGCCGGTGGCTCGGGGGTTGGGGAAGACGCCGGCGTAGGAGACGCCGAGGCGCTCCAGGTGGTCGGCGAGCAGCGCGGTTGCCGGGTTCGCCAGCGGCAGGTCCAGGTAGACGGCGTCGAGGTGGCGGCGGTGGAAGAGGTGGTGGCGCTCGGCCGCGACGGCTGCCTCCAGGTCCTGCCCCGGGTCGTGCGCGGTGATCAGGGCGAGGTTGTGGGACTCGTCGACCTCGACATGCAGGCGCGTGCGCTCGGGGATCTCGACCGCGGCCGGAGGGTCGGCGAGCCTGCCGCGCAGCTCGCAGAGCTCGATCGTGCGACGGACGACGTCGCGGTGGCGCTGCGGCGCGTAGACCTCGCGTTCGTGGCCGTCGCCGAGCTTGGCGTAGAAGAGGGCGGCGGACTGGCGGCGGGGGCGGTGGTCGGTGGCGGCGTCGTTGTCGACGCTCGCCGGGATCCAGCCGAGCAGGAAGCCGGTCTCGTGCGCCCCGAGGTCGAGGTTGGCGCGCTGGCTGTAGGGGTGGGCGGCGGTCGCCTCGCTGAACATGCCCGCCATGCCGCGTTCGGCCGCCCAGTCCATCAGGTGCCGCTTGGTGCGGGTGAAGAGGTGCTGTCCGCGCGCCGCCGGCATCGTCACCGCCTGGCCCGAATGCCCGACCGCGTCGCCCGCTGCGCCGAGGCTCATCCCCTCGTGGCAGAGCAGCTCGCCCGCGGCCGACTCGGCGACCCAGGAGACGTACGTCCCGGCCTCCAGCCGCGCCTCGACCTCGGCGACGTCGTAGACCCAGCGCACGTCGTAGCTCTCCCCGTAGGCGACCTGGATCGCCTCGCTGAGCCGAGCACCCTCGCCGGATTCGAGATACCTGAACACAACCCCGCTGGTATCGTTGCGCCGATTCATTCGCCGCATATTCGCCGATTACGTCCCGGTGTCTCAATGGTGCGTGCTTCGCGCCGGTCAAGTCCGGCCGTTTACCGGTCGATGGCTTCGCATGGATCCTTGGGCAGCTCCATCGACGGCGGGGCCGGTCGCCGACCGGATCGCAATATGGCCAATGGACGACGGCTGCTATGGCCTAGACGCCACCTTTCAGGGAGCAAGCGGATACGAGCGAGCAGAACGACATACCCGAGACCTGGAGCAGGTGGGTGTCCAGTTTTCCTTCCGACAGGAGCTCGATGGCGGCTGGACGCTCCGCTTCGGTCCTCTCAGGGCTGCCGATATCCAGACGGCTCTTGGCGCCTTCGTTCGCTGAAGTTGCCGTCCGGTGTTTTGTCTACATTACGAACATGGGTTCGACACTCGTACGGCCGGAGTTGACCGACCACCCAGTGGATGTTGGCCACCGCTCGGAGGCCGCCATCCTCTCCCAGCTCGTTAGACAGGGCTATCGCGTCCTTCTACCGTTTGGCGTGAATCAGCGCTACGACATGGTTCTCGATAACGACGGAAGGCTCCTGAAGGTCCAGTGCAAGACAGGTCGTCTCAAGGAAGGCGCGATTCGATTCAGCGCTCAGAGCGTTCAGTCCAATATGAACGGGACACGCACGCGAGCCTATTCGGGTGAGGTCGACTTGTTTGCCGTGTACTGCCCCGACAACGATCGGGTCTATGTAATCCCAGCGAACGAAGTGCCAGCAACTGGCATGTATCTTCGCGTTGAGATGCCTCGCAACAGCCAACGCAAGCGCGTACGCTGGGCCGAGGACTACGTCCTGCCCGCCTAGCTCAATTTGGCAGAGCACCGCTCTTGTAAAGCGGAGAGTCCCGGTTCAAGTCCGGGGGCGGGCTCTTTTTCAGGTACCGGCGCCGAGGCTGCCGCCGCCCAGCACGCGCGCCTTCTCGGCGGCGAACTCCTCGTCGGTTAGGACGCCCTTGTCGCGCAGGTCGGCGAGTTGGCCGAGGCGGCGCAGGCGGGCGTCCTCCTCGTCGATCGGCGCGGCGGTCCCGGCGGGTGCTGCGGGTTGCGCCGGCAGTGGCTCGGTCGGGCGCTCCGGGGGGACTCCGTCGCCCGGCCGGCGCACCTCCGGCAGGCGCAGTTTCGAGGCCCGCTCGCCCAGGTTGGCGCTCTTGACCGCGCCGACCACGCGCTCCCTCGCACCGCCGAAGTAGTCGCCGAGCCGGGCGTCGGGGAATTCCTCTTCGGTCTGCCGGCGCATCTCGTGGATGCCGAAGGCGATGAAGCCGCCGATGATCAGCGTGGTCAGGAAGGAGCGCAGGTTCTGCGTCGGCGAGGAGAGGAAGTAGATGCATACGACGATCACGAGGCCGGTGTAGACGTAGGCGACGTGGTCGCGCAGCGGAGGCGCCATGAAGCGGCGGCTGGCCCGCGCCGAGCCGGTCGGCGAGCCGAGCCAGCCGGCGAGCCCGGCGAGCGCGCCGAAGACGATCACCGTGGTCGCGATGCTGACCATCAGCGAGGTGCCGATCGACCACGCCGCTTCGGCCGCCGGTCTGACGCTTTCTTCCTTGACCAGCTGGTCGACGACGATCCCCCCCGCGACCGAGCGGAAGACGATCGCGGCGAAGCCGGCGGCGGCAAGGCCGATTCCGCAGAACAGGACCGTCACCCAGCGTCCCGCCTTCGAGAGGTAGACGGCGAGGCCGAGGCAGAGCAGCGTCAGCAACGAGAAGACCAGTGCCAGCCCCTTGATCCCGACGACGATGTCCTGCGCGGTCTTCAGCTGGTCGGAGCGCAAAATCGTGATCTGACCCGCGTCCGGCGGCAGCTTTTCCGCCAGCTGGGAGCCGATTCCGACCTGGTCCGCCAGGTTGGTGACCAGGCCGCCGAGATTGAGCGTCACCTTGCCGTTCGCGGTCGAGACCGCCTCTTTCTTGTTTTCCAGCACCGCCAGCAGCTGTTCGTGAGCCGCCCGGTTGGCGTCCCTCCAGAGTTCCTGCGCGGTCGAGCTCTTCAGCACCTCTTCGGCGCCGCTGCCGGCCACCTGGCGCAGCCCGCCGGACACCGGCCCGGCCAGCTCCTTGGTTTCGCCGGGCAGGATCCCTTCCAGTTCCCTTTCGACGTCGACGTTGGCGTAGAGCTGGTCGACCAGGTAGCCGCCGACCGCGGAGCGGATCTCTTCGTTCTGGATCAGCCGCCCGCTGGTTTCGACCCAGTCGTCCGTGTTCAGCGCCTGGCGCTCGACCCAGATCGAGAGGATGCTGAGGAAGGCCAGTATCGAGCCGAGCACCACGAGGGCTTTGACCGTGCGTCGACGGGCTCTGCTCATTGCCGAGGATGGTATACGTGAACTGCGTGAAGCTGGAGGGAATCCACCACATCACGGCAATCACCGCCGACGCGCAGAAGAACGTCGACTTCTACGCCGGGGTGCTGGGCCTGCGCCTGGTGAAGAAGACCGTCAACCAGGACAACCCCGGCGTCTACCACCTCTTCTTCGCCGACGAGCAGGGCGACGCCGGCTCCGACCTGACCTTCTTCGAGTTCCCGGGCGTGCCTGCCGGCCGGGCCGGCGGCGGCGACGTCCACCGCGTCGTATGGCGCGTCGGCTCGGCCGACTCGCTCGACTTCTGGGCCGAGCGCCTCGGCGCCCACGGGATCGAGAGCGAGCGCGCGGGAGAGAGCCTGCGCTTCGCCGATCCCGAGGGCCTCGGCCACGAGCTGCTCGTCGTCACGGTCCCCGACACGCCGCTGATCGCCGACCACCCGGAGGTACCGGGGGAGCTGGCGCTGCAGGGGTTCCACGCGGTGCGGGCCTTCGCTGGCGCGCCCGAGGCCAGCGCCCGCCTGCTGGAAGCGCTCGCGTTCGAGCGCGTCGACGGGGGTTGGGAGGCCCGCGGCAGCGAGCGCGGCGGCCTCTACCTCTTCGACGATCCGCCGGCCGAGCGCCCGCTGCAGGGCGCCGGCAGCGTCCACCACGTCGCCTGGGCGTCCGCGGTCGACGAGCACGAGGCCTGGCGCGAACGGGCGATCGCCGGCGGGGCGCAGCCGACGCCGGTGATCGACCGCTTCTACTTCCGCTCGATCTACTTCCGCGAGCCGAGCGGCGTGCTGTTCGAGATCGCGACTCTGGGACCGGGCTTCACCGTCGACGAGCCGCTCGAGCAGCTCGGCGAGAAGCTCTCGCTGCCGCCGGACTACGAGCACCTGCGGGCCGAGGTCGAGTCGAACCTGCGGCCCGTCGTCAACCCGCGCTCGGCCGGCAGCGCCACGGGGTAACCGGCCGGGCCGCCGCGTGTAGCGCTCTTCGATGAGCGAAGAGCGTCTCCAGCGCTACCACGACTACACCCGCCGCCACAGCGTCAACTGGCCGCTGTACCTGCTGGCCAGGGTCTTCATGACGCCCTTCTTCCTCGCCTACTTCCGCCTCGGTCGCACCGGTCGCGAGTACGGGCGGGTCGACGGCGGGGTGATCGTCGCCGCCAACCACCGCAGCTTCCTCGATCCGTTCGCGATCGGCGCCGCGCTGCCCTGGCGGCGGCCGATGAACTACGTCGCCAAGGTCGAGCTGTTCGAGCGCCGCTGGCAGGGCTGGCTGCTCTCGCGGCTCGGCGCCTTCCCGATCCGCCGCGGCGAGTCGGACGAGCTGGCGATGGAGACCGCCCGCCAGGCGGTGGTGCGCGGTGGCGCCGTATGCATCTTCCCCGAGGGCACGCGGATCCGCCGCGGCACCCTGGCGGCGCCGAAGCGCGGCGTCGGCCGGCTGGCGCTGCAGACGGGGGCCCCTGTCCTGCCGACCGCCGTATACGGCTCCGAGCGCGTGCGCCGTGGCTGGCGCATCCGCCCGCGCCAGGTGCGGGTGCGGCTCGGCAAGGCGATGACCTTCCCGCGGGTCGAGCAGCCGACCGCGCCGCTCGCCGAATCGGTGACCGCCCGGATCTGGCCCAACGTGCTCCTGCAGTGGGAAGAGATGGGCGGCCTGCCGCCGATGCGCCGCGCCGCGGTGATCGGCGCCGGCAGCTGGGGAACCGCGGTCGCCGTGCTGCTCGCCCGCGGCGGGCTCGAGGTGCAGCTCGGCGCCCGCACCGCCGAGCAGGCTGCGGAGATGGTCGAGGCGGGCGAGAACGGCCGCTACCTGGAGGGCGTCGAATTGCCCGACTCGCTGCTCGTCCGCCCGGCGGCGGAGATCGAGCTGGCCGGGCTCGACCTCGTCTGCCTGGCGATCCCGTCCGGCTCGCTGCCGCAGGCGGTCGGGGCGATCGCCGACCGGATCAGCGACCGCTCCTCGGTCCTCCTGCTGACCAAGGGCCTGGTCGCGCCGCTCGGCCAGCTCCCCGCGGAGTACGTCGGCGAACGGATTCGCGCCCGCGCCGTCGCCAGCCTGGGCGGCCCGGCGCACGCCGGCGAGGCGGTCTCCGGGTCGGCGGCGCTGGTGCTCGGCTCCGCCGACGCCGACCTGCGCGACCAGCTGGGCGAGGTCTTCGATCGCGCCGACCTCGTCTGCGAGCGCAGCCGCGACGTGATCGGAGTCGAGATGGCCGGCGCGGCGAAGAACGCCGCCGCGCTCGCCGCCGCCGCGAGCGAGCCCTTCGGCCTCAACGCCGCCGGCATCGCCGCCGCCCAGGTCTGGCGCGAGTGCATCGCCTACGCGACCGGGCGGGGCGCCGAGCTGGAGACCTTCTCCGGGCTCGCCGGGGTCGGCGATCTGACGGCGACCGTGCTGGCGCCGGCGAGCCGCAACCGCCGCGCCGGCGAGCTGCTCGGCCGGGGCACGCCGGCGGCCGAGATCCCGGCGATCATCGGCCAGGCCTCGGAGGGCCTCGACGCGGTGCCGCTGCTGGCCCGGGCGGTCGCCGCCGCGGGCAGCCCGGCGGGAGCGCTCGAAGGGCTCGCCGCGCTGATCGACGGCGAGATCGACTGCGAGGCCTGGGTCGACTCGCTGCGGCTCGGCGAGCGCTCGCGCAAGGAGGCCGCATGAGGCGGCTAGGCTTCGCCGGTGAGCGCCAAGCAGAACGTCGAGCCGGGCAAGCTCGACCCCGCCGCGAAGGCCGAGCTCGACCG
Organism: Solirubrobacterales bacterium; assembly: GCA_035698885.1. Classification (GTDB taxonomy): domain Bacteria; phylum Actinomycetota; class Thermoleophilia; order Solirubrobacterales; family 70-9; genus VRUE01. The sequence continues at coordinate 31,931 of DASSBJ010000030.1, read as the reverse complement.
CGCCTTCGCCGAGCTCTACCGCGACCATCTGAAGGACGTCTACTCCTACGCCTACTACCGGGTCGGCAACCAGCACGACGCCGAGGACCTGACCGAGCAGGCCTTCCTGCAGGCCTACCGTCACTTCGACCGCGCCCGGCGCGAGTCCGACGGGCGGCCGCTGCGACCCTGGCTGATCCGCATCGCCCACAACCTGGCGCTCAACTACTACCGCGACCGCTCGCGGCGTCCGCAGACGCCGCTCGAACACGCCGACCCGATCCCGGCCCGGCACGGCACCGAGGCGATCGCCGAGGGCCGCGAGGAGCTGCGCCAGGTGATCGACAAGCTCGACAAGCTGCCGGACGACCGGCGCGACGCGCTGATCATGCGCTTCGCGCTGGGCATGGACAACCGAGAGATCGCGCGTGCCCTCGGCCGCAGCGACGGCGCCACCAAGGTGCTGATCCATCGCGCGATCAAGCAGCTGGAGGAGGAGATGAGCGACGACGATGAGTGAGGCGAGCCAGAACCTCAGCGGCAGCACCTGGGACGTCGAGCGGCTGCTCGGCGACGCCCTGCGGCCGATCGAGCCCCCGCAGCGGCTCTCCGGCCGCTTCGAGGACACGCTCTCGGCCGTCACGCAGGCCGCCGCCGAGGAGCTCTCCGACTGGGCCGAGGAGCTCTCCGAGAGCGAGCTGCGGGCGCTGCGCGACCCGCGCAACTGGGTGCGGCCGGTGGTCGCCGCCGGGGTCGGCGGGGCCGCGACCGGCGCCCTCGTGCTGCTCGAGCTGCGCCGCCGCGGGCGCCAGCAGACGAAGGGGCGCCTGCGCTCGGTTGCCGAGCGCGTCCGTCCCTGAGCCTGGTCTCCCGAGCCGTTCTAGATCGAGCCGAAGGCGGCGACCGCGGCGTAGACGGCGGTCAGCAGGATCGCGTAGCGCCGCGAGGCGAAGCCGGCGAGCAGCAGGCCGAGCGCCCCGGTCAGCAGGTGAAACGTGTTGGCCCAGCCGTTGACCGAGAGCAGGCCGAGCGCTTCGCGCAGGTCCTCGGGGCGGGCGAATGAGGAATCGAAGAAGAAGCCGGCGATGCCGTAGGCGAACAGCGCCGTGCCGACCGCGGTCGCGAACAGCCGGGCAGGGCTCGGGGGCTCCATCGGCGGCGATTGTAGGCTGCTCTCCGCCGTGGCCACGTGCTACCGACATCCCAACCGGGAGACCGGCGTCTCCTGCTCCAACTGCGGGCGGCCGATCTGTCCGGAGTGCATGACCCCGAGCCCGGTGGGGATGCGTTGCCCGGAGTGCGCCAAGCAGCGCACGCGGGTGGTGCGCGGGGTGGGGGAGCCGTCGCTGCTGGGCACCGCACCCGCGACCGCCATCCTGATCGGCCTCAACGTGCTCGCCTACCTGGCCGAGATCGTCGCCGGGGGCGGCGGGCTGAGCCCGACCGGCAGCTCTGTCGTCTACGACTTCGGCCTCGCGGGCCCGTTCGTCGCCGAAGGCGAGTGGTACCGCCTGCTGACCAGCGGCTTCCTCCACGCCAGCATCATCCACATCGGCTTCAACATGTTCGCCCTCTTCTTCCTCGGCCGCATACTCGAGCCGGGGATCGGCACCGCGCGCTTCGTCGCGATCTACTTCGCCTCGCTGTTCGCCGGGTCGTTCGGGGCGACGCTGCTCAGCCCGGACACGCTGACGATCGGCGCCTCGGGGGCGATCTTCGGCATCTTCGGCGCCACCTTCGTGATCGCCCGCAACCGCGGCGTCGACGCGCTCGCCTCCTCGATCGGGATCATCCTCCTGCTCAACCTCGCGATCACCTTCGGCCGTCCCGAAATCAGCATCGGCGGCCACCTCGGCGGCCTCGTCGCGGGCGTGCTCTGCGCGTTCGTCGTCGTCGCCGGCGAGCGCGGCATGCTCGGCCCGCGCCACTTCCCGATGGAGCTGCTGGCGATGGCGGCGATCGGCTTCTTCGCGATCGCCTCCTCCATCGCGATCGCCTAGCGCGGCGCTCGCACCTCGGCAAACCCGATATTCCCCGGTGGATCGACGAGGTCCGGGTGGAGGATGTGGCCGAGCAGCTCGACGCCGTCGATGAGGCGCGGGCCAGGGCGGGAGAAGGTCGAGGCGGCGTCGACCGCGTAGACGCGGCCGGCGCCGAGCATGGCGATCCGGTCCCAGTGCTCGACCGCCTGGCTGTGCGATTCGCCGACGTACCAGCCGCAGGGCATCGCGACCACCACGTCGGGGCCGAGCCCGGCCAGCGCGCCCCAGGCGACTTCCGGCGACTTCAGCCCGGGCGGGCCGGCGACGTCCTCGCCGCCGGCGATCGAGATCATCTCGGGGATCCAGTGTCCGCCGACGAACGGGGGGTCGAGCCACTCCAGCGCGATCACGCGCGGCTCGCTGGCGCCGGAGACCGCCGCCCGCACGGTCGCCAGGCGTCCCTCGAGCTCGCCCCGCACCAGATGCGCCTCCGCCTCCACTCCGGTCGCCTCCCCGAGCCGGATCACGTCCTCGAGCACCTCGCCCAGCGTGCTCGGGTCCTGCTGCAGGACGTGTGGCTCGCTCGGCAGCCGCGATGCCAGCGCGACGACGTCCTCGTAGGACACCGCGCAGACGTCGCAGACCGCCTGGGTGACGATCAGGTCCGGCTCGAGCTCGGCGAGCAACTCCTCGTTCAGCTCGTACAGCGCCCGTCCTTCGCCGACGGTGGCCTTGACCGCGGCGTCGATCCCGGCCGCGTCGAGGCCCTCGTCGAGCACCGTGCGAGTGAGGTGGGGGAGGGCCCGGGCCTGCGGCGGGTGATCGCACTCGTGCGTGACCGCGACGACGCTGTCGCCGAGGCCGAGCGCGAACAGCATCTCGGTCGCCGATGGCACGAGGCTCGCGATGCGCATGCGAGGCTCAATATGGCAGTCTCGCGCTAATGAGCGTTCTCCTGCTCGTCCTCCTGCTGGTGCTCGTCGCGATCAACGGCCTCTTCGTCGCCGGCGAGTTCGCGCTCGTGCGCAGCCGCCGTGGCCGGATCGAGCAGCTCGCGGAGGAAGGCGAGAGCGGCGCCGAGGAGGCGATCGAGCAGCTCGACCAGATCGACGAATCGCTCTCGGCCTGCCAGATCGGGATCACGATGGCGTCGATCGGGATCGGCTTCCTCGGCGAGCCGTCGCTGGCGAAGCTGCTCGAGCCGATCTTCGGCGGCTTCTCGCACGGCGCCGCGGTCGCGCTCTCGGTGACGATCGCCTTCGCCCTCGTCACCGCGGTGCACATCAGCATCGGCGAGCAGGTGCCGAAGATGCTGGCGATTCACAATGCCGAGCGCACGGCGCGCCGCGTCGCCCGGCCGCTGCACTGGTTCCGCGTCGCCACGGCGCCGGTGACGATCGGCCTCAGCGCCTTCTCGAACGCGATCGTGCGCCTGTTCGGCGTCGACCCGACCGACATCGAAGAGAAGCACACGGCCGAGGACCTGAAGCAGATCATCGACAGCTCGCGCATCGGCGGCACGCTCGACCCCGGCGAGGCGGGCCACCTGGCCGGCGTCTTCCACCTGCACGAGCAGCAGGCCCGCGAGGTGATGACGCCGATCCCGGCGGTCGTCACGGTCGACTCCTCGGAGGCGGTGGAGACGGCGCTGCGCCGCTGCGTCACCTCCGGGCATACGCGACTGGTCGTGATCGAGGAAGACAATCCCGACCGCGTCAAGGGCATCGTCCACAACAACAGCCTCGCCCGCCTCTACATGAGCGACGGGCCCGAGGCGCGGATCGAGCCGGTCGTGCGCGACGCGGTGATCGTCCCCGAGACGCGGCCGCTCGACGACCTGTTGCACGACCTGCAGGTTCAGCGCACGTCGCTGGCGGTGATCGTCGACGAGTACGGCCGCACGGTCGGCATCGTCACCGTCGAGGACATCCTCGAGGAGGTGGTGGGGGAGATCGAGGACGAGACCGACCCGCGCGCCGCGGCGATGCGCCAGCTGGCCGGCGGCGAGTGGTTCGTGCGCGGCCACGTCTCGCTCGGCGACCTCGCCGACCGCGGGATCGAGCTGCCGGTCGACAACGACACCTACAACTCGATCGGCGGCTACGTCTTCGGCGAGCTCGGGCGGCTGCCGAAGCGCGGCGACACGATCGTCGCCGACGGCTACACGATCCGGGTCGAGTCGGTGCGTGAGAACCGGGTCGAGGCGGTGCGGATCAGCGGCGACGGCGGCGGTTCCGTCCGCTCGGGGGCCTAGGTTTCCTGAGCAACCCGCGTTACGCCTAACCCTGGAGGTACCGCATGTGGGTTGTGCGATTGAGCGATAAGCAACTCGAGGTCCTGAGGGCCCTGCTGCGCTCGGAGGAGCATCTCGGCCCGGCGCTCAAAGGAGCGATCGAGGCACTCGACCTGGCCCGCTGGGACGACCTGCCCGAAGCCGAGCTCCCCTGGGAGGAGATCGAGGCCGTCGCCCGGACCCAAGGATGTTCCCCCGCCGACGTTATTTGGGATCGTGCGGGAAAGAGATAGCTAGTCGTAGCTGTAAAAGCCGGCGCCGGACTTGCGGCCCAGCTTCTCTTCGCCGACCATCTCGACCATCAGGCCCGGTGGTTTGTGGGCGGGGTCGGAGGAATCGGCGAAGAGGGCGTCGCCGATCGCCTCGGCGACGTCGAGGCCGACGAAGTCGAGCAGGGCGAGCGGTCCCATCGGGTGGCCGGCGCCGAGCTTCATGCAGGCGTCGACCTCGCCCGCCTCCATGCCGGTGCGCTCGACCATCCGCACCGCGTCGAAGAGGTAGGGGAAGAGCAGGCGGTTGACGACGAAGCCGGCCTGGTCGGGGACCTCGACGGCGGTCTTGCCGAGCGCCGCGCACCAGGCGAGCGCCTTCTCGCGCGTCTGCTCGTCGCTGTCGGGGAAGCACACCTCGACCAGCTTCATCCGCGGCACGGGGTTGAAGACGTGCAGGCCGAAGAGCCGGCCGGCTATGCCCGCCGCCTCGGCGATCGAGGCGATGCTGAGCGAGGAGGTCGTGGTCGCGAGGTCGGCGTTGGGACACGCTTCGGCGACCGCGCTGAGAACCTCCGCCTTCGGCTCGACCTCCTCGATCACCGCCTCGACGACGACGTCGCAGTCGGCGAGGTCCTTGGGGTCGGTCGTGACCCGCAGCCGCGACGGCTCGGCCCCCTCGATCTTGGCGCAGGCCGCGACCACTTTCTCCTCCGCCCGCCAGGCCGAAGCCTCGCTGCGCGCCAGCAGAATCGTGTCCGCGGTGGTCGTGGCCACAGCAGCTAAACCCGTAGCGATGGCGCCGCTTCCCGCGACCCCGGGGCTCTCGTATCCGATCCCTGCGCTCATCTGAGGACCGGTTCCTATCAAACGCATCTCGCGCGGGTGGCCGCGACAGGACCCGCGGGCCGCGAGCTACCATTGATTGACTGGTCGATCAACGAGGAGGGCTCGCATGTCAGGCAACGGAAACGGCAGGTTCGGCGGCCGCGAGGTCGTCATCGTCGAGGCGGCCCGCACGCCGATCGGGCGCGGTCACGAGGAGAAGGGCTACTACAAGGACGTCCATCCCTCGAACCTGCTTGCCAAGGCCTACTCCGAGGTGATCCAGCGCGCCGGCATCGACCCGGCCGAGGTCGAGGACGTCGTCGCCGGCTGCGTGCAGCAGTTCGGCGAGCAGGGCGTCAACATCGCCCGCAACGCCTGGCTCGAGGCCGGCCTGCCGATCGAGACCCCGGCGACCACGGTCGACCGCCAGTGCGGCTCCGGCCAGCAGGCGGTCAACTTCGCCGCCGCCCTCGTCGCCTCCGGCGTCCACGACGTAATGGTCGCGGGCGGAGTCGAGCACATGGGCCACATCTCCTTCGCCGACAACTACTCGGTGATGGAGGAGCACGGGATGGCCTTCTCGCCCGAGCTGATGAAGCGCTACGACCTCGTCCCGCAGGGCATCTCGGCGGAGATGATCGCCGACAGGTGGGAGATCCCCCGCTCCGAGCTCGACGAGATCGGGCTGCGCTCCCACCAGCTCGCCGCCAAGGCGACCGAGGAGGGCCGCTTCGAGCGCGAGATCGTTCCGTTCAGCGTCAACGGCGACGTCCACGCCACCGACCAGGGCATCCGCCCCAACACCTCGCTGGAGAAGCTCTCCCAGCTCAAGCCCGCCTTCAAGGAGGACGGCAAGGTCACCGCCGGCAACTCCTCGCAGGTCTCCGACGGCGCCGCCGCGGTGCTGCTGATGGCGCGCGAGAAGGCCGAGGCGCTGGGCCTGACCCCGCGCGCCCGGATCTACGACCAGACGACGGTCGGCGTCGACCCGGTGATCATGCTGACCGGCCCGATTCCGGCGACCGAAAAGCTGCTCGAGCGCAACGGGATGCAGATGGCGGACATCGACCTGGTCGAGATCAACGAGGCCTTCGCCTCCGTGCTCGCCGCCTGGCGGCGCGAGCTCGAGCCCGACATGGACAGGGTGAACGTCAACGGCGGCGCGATCGCGCTCGGTCACCCGCTCGGCTCGACCGGCGCCCGCCTGATCACCACCCTGTTGCACGAGATGGAGCGCTCCGACAAGTCGATGGGCCTGGTGACGATGTGCTGCGGGGGCGGGCTCGGGACCGGAACCCTGATCGAGCGGATCTGAGCTGGCCTCAGATCGACCGTTGGCCGGCTAGCCAGTAGTCTCACGGGCGATGGACCTCAGCCTCTCACCGTCTGAGCGCGAGTTTCGCGACGAGGTGCGGACCTGGCTGGAGGAGCACAACCCCGGGCCTGAGCCGGAGAGCAGCCTCGACGAGGTGATCGCCTACCGCCGCGAGTGGCAGGCGAAGCTGCACGCGGCCGGCTGGGCCGGGATCTCCTGGCCGAAGGAGTACGGCGGTCGCGGCGCGACGCTGATCGAGCAGGCGATCTTCGTCGGCGAGGCGGCGCGCGCCGAAGCGCCGAGCCCGGCCAACGTGCTCGGCCTGGCGATGGGCGGCCCGGTCGTGATCGCCCACGGCAGCGAGGAGCAGAAGCAGCGCTACCTGGAGCCGATCCTGACCGCCGAGGAGATCTGGTGCCAGGGCTTCTCCGAGCCCGAGTCCGGCTCCGACCTCGCCTCGCTGAAGACGAAGGCGGTCAAGGACGGCGACGAATGGGTGGTCACCGGGCAGAAGGTCTGGACGACGCTGGCCCAGTTCGCCAAGTGGTGCATGCTCGTCGCCCGCACCGACCCCGACGCGCCCAAGCACAAGGGCCTCACCTACTTCCTGATGGACATGGAGCAGGAGGGGGTGGAGGCGAAGCCGCTGGTCCAGATCACCGGCGAGGGCGAGTTCAACGAGGTCTTCATGGAGGAAGCCCGGATTCCCGACGAGAACGTCGTCGGCGGCGTCGGCAACGGCTGGTCGGTGGCGATCACGACGCTGATGAACGAGCGGGCGGGGCTCGCCTTCGGCGCGATCGCGCAGATCTCCAACAGCCTCGGCCGGCTCGGCCGGCTCGCCAAGGAGACGCGGGTCAACGGCCACAGCGCCGCCGAAGACCCGCTGATCCGCCAGCGGATCGCCCAGCTGCAGATCGAGGCCGAGACGATGCGGCTGAACGCCTACCGCGGGCTGACCAAGACGATGCAGTCGGGCATCCCCGGGCCGGAGGGCTCGCTCGGCAAGTGGCAGTGGGCGGACCTCAACCAGCGGATCGCGGAGCTGGCGCTCGACATCGAGGGCCCCTACGCTGCGCTCGACCGCGGCGCCGAGCACGCCGTCGCCAACGGCGCCTGGCAGTACAGCTTCCTGCGCTCGCGCGCCAACTCGATCGAGGGCGGGACGACCGACATCCTCAAGAACATCATCGCCGAGCGGGTGCTCGGCCTGCCGCGGATGCGCTAGGAAGGCCGCCGCCGATGTATTTCGACCTCACCGACGAGCAGCAGGCGATCAAGTCGACCGCGCGCGAGTTCCTCGCCGCCCGCTACAAGTCGGAGCGGATGCGCGAGCTCGCCGGGAGCGAGCACGGCCTCGAGGACTCCGACTGGCGGGAGATGGCGGAGCTCGGCTGGCCCGGCCTAGCGCTGCCGGAGGAGTGGGGCGGCCAGGGGCTCGGCATCGTCGACCTCGCGGTCCTCTTCGAGGAGATGGGCTACGCGCTCGCCCCCTCGCCGCTGCTCTCCAACACGGTCGCCGGCCTGGTTCTGGCGACGGTCGGCGACGACGCGCAGCGCGAGCGCTGGCTGGCGCCGCTGGCGAGCGGCGAGAAGCGCGGCACGATCGCCCTCTTCGAGGCGGGCACCAGCGCGACGATCGGCGAGTTCGGCATGGAGGCCACCGAGGACGGCGACGGCGTCGTCCTCAACGGCACGAAGGTGCTGGTGATGGATGCGGCGAGCGCCGACTTCCTCGTCGTCGCCACCGCCGACGGCCGCCGCCACCTGGTCGAGCGGGACGCCCAGGGCGTCACCGTTGCCGCGGAGAAATCGGTCGACCTGACGCGGCGCCTCTACTCGGTCCGCTTCGACGGCGTCCGCGTGGCGCCGCAGGCGACGCTCGCCGGCAGCCAGGCGGACTACCTGCCGGTGCTCTGGCGCGCCTGCACGGCGCTCGCCGCCGAGTCGACCGGGATCGCCCAACGGACGATGGAGATGGCGGTCTCCTACGCCAAGGACCGCCAGCAGTTCGGCCGCCCGATCGGCGCCTACCAGGCGGTCTCGCACCGCTGCGCGCAGATGCTGCTCGAGACCGAGAACTCGCGCTCGGCCGTCTACGGCGCCGCCTGGGCCGCCGACGCCGAGCCCGAGTCGCTGCCGCTGGCCGCCTCGATGGCCAAGGCCTACGCCTCCGACGCCGGCTGGCGCGTGCCCGACGCCTCGATCCAGGTGCACGGCGGGATCGGCTTCACCTGGGAGCACGACCTGCACTTCTTCCTCAAGCGCGGCAAGGCCAACGCGGCGACCTTCGGGACCGCGAGCTGGCACCGCGAGCGCGTCGCCCAGCTGACCCTCGCTTGAGCGCGCTCGACCGCATCTCGGTCGCCGCGATCGGCGCCACGGTCGCCGACCTCGAGGCGGAGGCGAAGCGCGCCGAGGCGGCCGGCGTCGAGTGCGTCTGGGCGCCGGAGCTGTTCCGCTCCTCGGTCACCCAGGCGGCCTACCTCGCCGGGCGCACCGAGAAGATCGGGATCGCGACGGGGATCGCCTGGGCCTTCACCCGCAGCCCGTTCATCCTCGCCGTCTCGGCGCTCGACGTCGACGAGATGTCGGGCGGCCGCTTCCGGCTCGGCCTCGGCTCGGGCGTCAAGCGGTTGAACGAAACCTGGCACAACGCCGAGTACGGCCGCCCGGCGCCGCACCTGCGCGAGGCGATCGAGGCGACGCGGCTGATCATGCGGCAGGCCGGCGCGGGCGATCCGATCCGCTTCGAGGGCTCCTACTACGACATCGAGATCAAGGGCTGGGTGCGCCCCCACCCGGCGCCGCGCGAGTCGGTCCCGATCTACACCGCCGGTGTGCAGGGCGGCATGTGCCGGATGGCCGGCGACGTCGCCGACGGGCTGATCGGGCACCCGATCCAGAGCCTGCGCTGGATCGACGAGGTCGTCGTCTCCTCCTTCGAGGAGGGGCTGAAGCGATCGGGCCGCGAGCGCGCGAGCTTCGACTACCTGCCGACCGTCTGCTGCGCGATCGACGACGACGAGGGCCGGGCGATCGAGATGGCGCGCCGCACGATCTCCTTCTACGCGACCGTGAAGACCTACATGCCGCTCTGGGAGCTGCACCGCTTCGCCGACAACGCCGTCGCCGCCGGCGACGCCTTCCGCCGCGGCGACCTCGCCGCCGTCCCGGCGGCGATCAGCGATGAGATGGTCGACGCCTACTGCGCCGCCGGCCCGCTCGACAAGGTCCGCGCCCGCGTCGAGGCGACCGCCGAGCGCGCCGACGGCCTCTTCCTCACCCCGCCCACCTACTTCATCTCCCCAGAGGAGTTGAGCGAGTACCAGAACCGCCTGATCGACGCCTTCGGCCCGGCGGGCGCCGGCTAGGACGGCAGGGCGGCGACGAAGCGCTCGAAGGCGGCGATGTCGGTGACGGCGGGGCCGTGGCCGGGGAGGATCAGCGACGGGTTCAGATCGGCGAGCTTGCGGATCGAGCGGCGGTTCTCGGCCGGGTCGTAGGTGAAGATCTTCGGCGGCTCGGCGAGCATCGGGCGGCCGGTCGCGTAGCTCATGTTGCGGATCACGTCGCCGCAGATCGCCACCCGGTCGGAGTCGCGGAAGAAGATCACCTCGCCGCGCGCGTGGCCGGGAGCGTGGACGACGCGGAAGCCGGCGACCTCGTCGCCGTCGCTCAGCGCCCGCTCGACTTTGTGGGGCGGGCCCTGCCAGAGCTTGGCGATGATCCTGTTGATCGGGTTGTCCGCCGCGGCCTCCTGCACCGGCCGCTTTCCCTCCATCGCCTCGACGTCGTCGGCGTGGCAGGCGAGCGGGATGCCGCGTGCCTCGCAGACATCCTTGGCGACGCCCTGGTGGTCCGGATGCACGTGGGTCAGCGCCAGCATCGACAGCTCGCGGCCCTCGATCTCGGCGAAGACCCGGCGCCGGTCCCAGGTGCGGCCGGCGTCGATCAGCACGTCCTCGGCGAGGTAGATGTTGATCGAGGGGGCGGGGAACTCCTTCAGCCGCCAGACGCCGGGCGCGAGCTGCTTCATCGGTGGCCGATGCCCATCGTCCCGCGCGGGTCGCCGCTGTGCTCGGCGAGCTCCTCGAGCGCGGCGATCCTGCGCTCGCCCTCCAGGCGGGCGGGGTGGTCGGCCGGCAGCGGCTCGATCAGCCGGCGGATCCGGTTGCGCACCTGCAGGGCGAAGTGCGGCGTCGAGGCGCCGGCGAGAGCGCGGATGTCCTCCGCGGCGATCTCGTGCGCGCCGCCCAGCAGGTTCGGGTTCTCCGCTTCGCTCATTCTTCGCCGCCGATCCTGGCCAGCGCTGCCAGCTCGTCGATTTCCGCTTGCTCGTTCACGCCGATCGCTTCCTGGTCCCCGATCACCCAGACGTGGTTGTAGAAGGCGCGCGTCGGGTCGTCGGTGTAGCCCGGCTTGACGTCGAGCAGATAGCCGCGCAGCGCCGACGGAAGGGTATCGGCGTCGTCGCTGAGCAGCAACGGCCCCCAGGCGCCGGAGGCCGAGAGCGCCGCCGCGGCGGGCGCGTCGAGCGGTTCGGCGCCATTGGCGACGACGAAGCCGTGACCGGGGTCGTTGATGTTCCAGCCGAAGCCGCCGGCCGAGTAACGGGCGAGTTCGATCGCGTTGGCGACCGGGTCCTCGCCGGAGACCCGCTGCACGTGCGGCGCGCGCTTGGCGATTTCGCGCACCACGTCGGAGGAGACGACCGATGACGGGCCGAGGACGAAGACGCGCGTGTGCGGATGCGCCTTCAGCGCCGTGGCCGTCGGCCTGGCGAGCGCCTTGGCACCGGTGAAGAGGACGGGGTCGCCCGAGCGCGCCGCCCAGGCAGCGGCCGGCATCGCGAAGGCCGGGCTCCCGCTCGCGGCGACGACGATATGCCGCGGCGGGGAGCCCGTGAGCCGTTCGCGCAGCGCGAGAAGCTCGGCGGCTCCGGCTGCTCCGGCCTGGCGGACCCTGTGGGTGCGCAGATCGTCGGGCGTGTCGGCGGCGCCGATCGCGAAGACCTGTGCGGCGCCCGTGTCCTTGCTCCCGGACGGGGCGAGGGCCGAGAGCGCTTCGCCGGTCGCGTCGGGCATGCCGTCGGCTTCGGAGACCAGCACGGGGGCGCCGACCGGAGGCGCCGTCAGCGCCGCGGCCGCGACCGCCGTGCGCCAGTCGGCGGCGTCGACGACGGTCACCGCCGCCGGTCGCTGCGAGGGCTTGGCGGAGGGATATGCGGCGAGCGCCACGGCGGCGGCGGTCGATGCCGCGTCGCCGCCGCCGACCCTGGTCGTGTTCGCGGTGGCGAAAGATGGGTAGCCGAGTTCATCCGGCCTGGCAGCGGGCGTCTCGGCAGGGGTGCTGGGCGCTTCGCTGACCGGCGCCGGTGCTTCCGTTCCATGGTCTTCGCCGCCTCCGCCGCCGCCGAGGATCGCCGCGACGATGAAGACCACGGCCAGCACGAACAGGCCCGCGATCGCCTTCAGCGCCCCCGGCACCGGTTTGCGCCGCCGCCCCGGCGGCGTCGGCGTCGACGGCTCCTTCGCCTCGACCGCCGGCACATCCGCATTGATTGGCCGTGTCACCGGCCGCAACGGTACCCGCTCGCGGTCCCCGTGTCGCCCTTGTGTCGTTGAGCGGTACCAAGGCGACACAGGCACCGCGTCGAGGCCTGGCTGGTCGGTCAGCTAAGCTCCTGAGGACTGGTTGACTGACCAGTCAATCAACGAACTGACCGCGCTTCGACGAGGGGGACGGATGGATTTCGCACTGAACGACGAGCAGCAGGAGTTCAAGGACCGCGCCCGGGCCTTCGCCCGCGACGTGATCCGTCCCGCCGCGCGCAAGCACGACGAAGAGGAGAGCACTCCCTGGGAGGTCATCAAGGAGGCTCGCAAGCAGGGCTTCGGGACCCTGGAGTCGATCCAGCGCAACGCCGGCGACTCGGAGGGCCAGCTGCAGGTGATCTCCGCCGAAGAGTTCCACTGGGGCTGCGCCGGCACCGCCCTGGCGATCTCAGGCTCCGGCCTCGCCGCCGCCGGGATCGCCTCCTCGGGCACGCCCGAGCAGATCGCCCGCTGGGTGCCCGAGTGCTTCGGCGCGGGCGAGGAGATCAAGCTCGGCGCCTATGCGGTCACCGAGCCGCAGGCCGGCTCGGACGTGAAGAGCCTGAAGACGACCGCCAGGCGGGACGGCGACGAGTGGGTCCTCAACGGGACCAAGGTCTTCATCACCAACGGCGGGATCGCCGACGTGCACGTCGTCGTCGCCACCGTCGACCCGTCGCTCGGCACCCGCGGCCAGGCCTCCTTCGTCGTCGGCAAGGGGACCCCGGGGCTCAGCCAGGGCAAGAAGGAGTCGAAGCTCGGCATCCGCGCCTCGCACACGGCCGAGGTGATCCTCGAGGACTGCCGCATCCCGGCCGAGAACCTGCTCGGCGGCGAGGAGAAGCTGGAGAAGAAGCTGCAGCGCGGCCGCGAAGGGAAGAAATCGCGCGGCGCCGACGCGCTCGCCACCTTCGAGATAACCCGGCCGATGGTCGGCGCCTCGGCGCTCGGCATCGCCCAGGCCGCCTACGAGTGGACGCTCGAATACCTGGACAGCCGGTCCGAGGGCGGCACGCCGCTGCTGCAGCTGCAGCGCGTGCAGCAGACGCTCGCCGAGGTCGCGACCGAGATCGAGGCGGCCCGCCTGCTGGTCCAGCGCGCCGCCTGGATGGGGCGCAACGGGATCCCGATGCGCGGTGGCCAGGGCTCGATGTCGAAGCTCAAGGCCGGCGACGTGACGATGTGGGCGACGACGACGCTGATGGACCTCGTCGGCCCCGACGCCTGGAGCACCGAGTGCCCGCTGGAGAAGTTCTTCCGCGACGCCAAGATCTACCAGCTGTTCGAGGGCACGGCGGAGATCCAGCGGATGGTGATCTCGCGGATGCAGGCGCGGGAATACGCCGAGCGGTTGGGGTATGCGGCCGAAGTGGTCAAAGAGGCGGAGAAGGCGGCTGCTGACGACAAGGAGCCTGTGGCGGTGTAGGTGGGGCGGGCGCCGGCGTCCCCCTCTGGGAACCCGGCGCCGGTTGCGCGGCGGGGGCGCGGGCCGTCGGCAGCCTCACAAGTTCCCCGAGGGGGACGCCGGCGCCCGCGCAAGCTCGATTGCACGGTGATTAGCGGGCCTGTCTAGGCTTCTCGGCGATGATCAAGGCTTATTCGGCCGCGGCTTTTGCTGCGGTTTTTTTGATGCTCGTCGGAGCGGGTGCGGCGTCTGCAAAGAACCTCGAATCGAAGCTTCAGGCCAAGGAGGCGAAGCTTTCCAAGGTTCGTGCGCGCAAGGGCGTGCTTACTACGACGATCTCGCACTACCGGGCGAAGATCGAACGGCTGACCGACGAGGTCGCGGCGCTGCGCTCGCAGGAGGCCGAGGTCAAGGCGCGGCTTAAGGCGAAGCAGCGGCGGCTCGACGCGGCGCAGGCCGAGCTCAACGTCGGCAGGAAGCACCTGGCGGTGGTCCGCGCTCGACTCAAACGCTCGCTCGTGTCGCTGCGCGAGCACCTGGTCGCGATCTACGAGTCCGGCACGCCCGACATCCTCAACGTGCTGATCGAAGCGGGCGGCTACGAAGAGCTGGTCAACCGCACCGAGTACCTGAGCCGGATCAACGGCCTCGACGAAGCGGTGGTCACGCGGGTGCGCGACCTGCGCGACCAGGTGAAGCGCACCGTCGCCCGCCTGCGCTCAGCCAAGGACCGGATCGAAGCCGCGCGCGACACGATCGCCGCCGAAGAGCGGGCGCTCGTCGACGCCCGTTCGGCCGTGCAGCGGCGACAATCGTCGCTGGTGACGGCGCGGCGCCGGCGCGAGGCGGCGCTGGCGAAGGTGAGCAGCGCCGAGAGCGACCTGGAGGGCTCGGTCGCGGCGATCCAGGCGGAACTTGCGGCGACGCTGCAGGCCACGGCGTCGGCTCCGCTGCCCGCCGGTCCGATCCGCCACGGGTCCGGTCAGCTCATCTGGCCGGTCGACGGACCGGTCGTCTCGGGCTTCGGCATGCGCTGGGGCCGCATGCACGAGGGGATCGACATCGCCGTCCCCGCCGGGACCCCGATCCGCGCCGCGGCCGCGGGCACCGTCGTCCTGCAGCAGGGCGAAGCCGAAAGCGGCGGCTACGGCAACTTCACCTGTCTCGATCACGGCGGCGGCCTGCAGACCTGCTACGCCCACCAGTCCTCGTTCGCGGTCGGCGCCGGCCAGAGCGTCTCGCAGGGCGACGTGATCGGCTACGTCGGCTGCACCGGGCACTGCTTCGGCGACCACCTCCACTTCGAGGTGCGGATCGACGGCGCGCCGACGGACCCGCTCGGTTACCTGTAGCGCCTTCGGTAGAGGGCGGCTTCACTACTTAAAACTAGTAGGAAGTTGAGAAAGCGCCGCTGCGGAGTGCGAACCTGCGGGTAGGAGGTAGCGCATGATTCGCCAGGCCCAGACCTATCTGGTCGGTGCGGTTTCTGGAACGACGCTGATCGCCGCGGCGGTGGTCGCCTTCATCGCGCTCGTCTCCCTGGGGGCGCTGCGCGACTGGCCGCTGCCCGGCATCGCCGCCGGCGGCTCGGACGACGCGGCGATTTCGGCCGGGCGCCCGGCCGGCTCGGTCCCGCGGGCCCGCGTCGCAGCCGGTGAACCGGCGCCGGCGGGCGGTGCGGGCGGCGGCGCTGCGAGCAAAGCCCCCCAGCGTGCCCGCGGTGCGACGGGGGCAGGGGGCACGGCCTCGATCTCGCCGGGAAGCGGATCGCCGCTCGCGAGCGCTCCGCAGGCGAAGGCGCCGGGCGCCCGAGCGCAGTCGCCGGCGTCGGCAGGCGGCTCGCAGCCGAGCCCATCCGGCTCCAGCGGCGCCTCGGCGTTTAGCGGAGGCGGCGGCTCGGGCGGCGCGACGAAGCCCTCCGGCCCGGAATCCGGCGGCGGCTCCTCGCCCTCCGAAACGGTCACCGGCACGGTCGGCGAAACCGTCCACGGGGTCGACGAAGTGACCGGCGGAGCGCTTGGCGAAAGCGGCGTCACCGAAGCGGTCGAAGGCGTCGTCGAAAAAGCCGCCGAACCCGGATCGGTCGTCGGTCAGACGGTCGACGGGACGGTCGAAGGCGCGCAGGAAGCCGTCGGCGGGCTCGTTCCCTGACGGGCGCCAGTCGCGGGCGTGCGCCTTATCGTCACAATGCCGTCCCATGCCGGAGCGCGGACAGGCAGGCGCGGTAGTCGACCCGATCGCGGGCTCGCCGGTCTACCCGGACGGTAGCCGCGTCAACGAGCGCGGCCACCTCGAGGTCGCGGGCTGCGACGTGGTCGAGCTCGCCGCCGAGCATGGCACGCCCGCCTACGTCTACGCCGAGGACGAGATGCGCTCGCGGGCTCGCGCCTACCGCGAGGCCTTCGCCCGGCGCTGCGAGGACTTCGAAGTCCTCTTCGCCAGCAAGGCGTTCCCCTGCACCGCCGCCTACCGGCTGTTCGCCGAGCAGGGCCTCTCGGTCGACGTGGCCTCCGGCGGCGAGCTGCACATGGCGCTGCGCGCCGGCTTCGACCCCGCCCGCATCCACATGCACGGCAACAACAAGAGCGACGAGGAGATCCTCTTCGCCGCCCGCGCCGGCGTCGGCCACCTGATCCTCGACTCCTTCGACGAGATCGAGCGCTGCGAGCGCCTGCTCGAGGGCCGCCAGGACGTGCTGATCCGGGTCACCCCGGGGATCAAGCCCTCGACCCACGACTACATCACCACCGGGCAGCTGGACTCGAAGTTCGGCTTCGGGCTCGAGGACGGGCTCGCCGCACGGGCGATCGAGCGGGTGCTCGCCTCGCCGACGCTGAACCTGGTCGGCCTGCACGCCCACATCGGCTCGCAGATCTTCGAGCTCGAGCCCTACGGGCTGGCGATCCGGGCGCTCGGCGAGCTGGCCGGCGATTGGTGCCGGCTGGTCAACGTCGGCGGCGGCCTCGGCGTCGCCTACGCCGCCGGGGACGAGCCGCCGTCGATCGACTCCTACGTCGAGGTCAAGGTCGCGGGTGTGCGGGAGGTCTTCGGCGAGGGCGTGCGCATCCTGGTCGAGCCGGGGCGCTCGCTGGTCGCCAACGCCGGCCTCACCGCCTACCGCGTCGGCACGGTCAAGGAGATCCCCGGCGTGCGCACCTACGTCGCCGTCGACGGCGGCATGTCCGACAACCTGCGGCCGATGCTCTACGGCTCGCGCTACGAGGCGCTGATCGCCGATCGCGCCGGGGCCGCGCCTCAGACGGCGGCGACGATCGCCGGCATGCACTGCGAGTCCGGCGACGTGATCGTGCGCGACGCGATGCTCGCCGACCCGGCGGTCGGCGACGTCCTCGTCACCCCCGCGACCGGCGCCTACGGGCACGCGATGGCGAGCAACTACAACGGCGTCACCCGGCCGCCGGTGATCTTCTGCCGCGACGGCGAGGCGCGCGTGGTCGTGCGCCGCGAGTCCTACGAGGACCTCACCGCGCGCGATGTCTGACCCCGTCCGCATCGGGCTGCTCGGGCGCGGCACGGTCGGCGGCGCCTTCGCCGGCCTGCTCGGCGAGCGCGCCGGGGCGATCGAGGCGGCGACCGGGCGGCGGCCCGAGATCGCCGGCACGCTGACCCGCGGCGAGGGAGACTTCGGCGAGATCCTCGAGCGCTCCGACGTGCTCGTCGAGCTGATCGGCGGCACCGACCCCGCGCGCACCTACGTGCTCGACGCGCTGCGCGCCGGTCGCCCCGTCATCACCGCCAACAAGCAGCTTCTCGCCCAGCACGGCGACGAGCTCTTCGGCGTCGCCCGCGAGGCCGGCGTGCAGCTGCGCTTCGAGGCCGCGGTCGCCGGCGTGATCCCGATCGTTCGCACGATCCAGGAGAGCTTCGGCGTCACCGAGATCGACAAGGTCTTCGGCATCGTCAACGGCACCACCAATTTCATCCTCAGCGAGATGGCGGCCAGCGGCGCCGCTTACGCGGAGGTTCTGGCGCGGGCGCAGGAGCTCGGCTACGCCGAGGCCGACCCGACCGAGGACGTCAATGGCGCCGATGCGGCGGCGAAGATGGCGATCCTCGCGCGGCTCGCCTTCCACACGCCGGTGACGCTCGACCAGGTCGCCTTCGAGGGGATCGAGGCGATCCAGCCCGACGACCTCGCCTACGCCAAGGAGCTCGACCTCTCGCTGAAGCTGCTCGGCGTCGCCGAGCGCCGCGACGGCGGCGTCAGCGTCCGCGTATTCCCCTGCTTCCTCTATGGCGGCCACCCGCTGGCGCCGGTCGGCGGGCCGTTCAACGCGGTGATGGTCGAGGCGCCGACGATCACCGAGGTGACGATGTCCGGGCCCGGGGCCGGCGGCGTCGAGACCGCCTCGGCTGTGCTCGGCGACCTGCTCTCGATCCTCGCCGGCGACGCTCCCGCGCACGAGGCCGGCGAGCGGCTGCCGATCGTCACCGACGTCAGCTCCTCCTTCTACCTGCACCTCGAGGTCGCCGACGAGCCCGGCGTGCTCGCCCGCATCGCCCAGGTGCTGGGCGAGAACGAGGTCTCGGTGAAGAGCGTCGTCCAGCGCGGATTCGGCGACGACGCCCGCCTGGTGATGGTCGTCCACGAGTGCCTGGAGTCGAAGTTCCGCGCCGCGGTCGAGCGGATCGGCCGGCTCGACGACCTGCGCTCGACGCCGCGCTTCATCCGGGTAATAGAGGAGGAGTTCGTTTGACGGCTCCTGCAAACCGGCGCATCTCGGCGTCCTCGGTCGGTCGGCTCGGGTCACGCACTGGAAGTGCGCTCCCCTCACCGCCCTCCCTGCGTCCACCGACCTGCTTGGTTTTCGGAGCCGTCCATGCCTGAACCTCTCATTGATCGTTTTCGGGATCGATTGCCGCTCGAACCCGATGACCCGGTTGTCACCCTGAATGAGGGTTCCACTCCACTGATCGAGGTCGAGAGACTGTCCGATCGGCTCGGTGTTCGGGCATTTCTCAAGTTCGAAGGCGCCAACCCGACCGGCTCGTTCAAGGACCGCGGGATGACGGTCGCCGTCTCGCGGGCCAAGGGGAGAGGGGCGGAGGCGGTGATCTGCGCCTCGACCGGCAACACCGCGGCGAGCGCCGCCGCCTATGCGGCGCGGGCGGGGATGCGGGGCGCGGTGATCGTGCCGGAGGGCAAGATCGCGATCGGCAAGCTGGCCCAGGCGCTGATGCACGGCGCCCGCGTGATCGCCCTGCAGGGCAACTTCGACGAGGCGCTGCAGCTCGTCCGTGCGCTGGCCCAGAAGCACCCGATCGAGCTCGTCAACTCGGTCAACCCCTACCGCATCGAGGGCCAGAAGACCGCGGCCTTCGAGGTGGTGGAGGAGCTCGGCGCGGCGCCCGGCGCGCTGGCGATCCCGGTCGGCAACGCCGGCAACGTGACCGCCTGGTGGCGCGGCTTCGAGGAGCTCGGCGCGGCGCCGGTCGTCTATGGGTTCCAGGCCGAGGGGGCGGCGCCGCTCGTGCACGGGTCGCCGGTCGCCGACCCGGAGACGGTCGCCTCGGCGATCCGGATCGGCAACCCGGCCCGCTGGGAGGAGGCGATGGCCGCCTTCACCGCCTCGCGCGGCCGCATCGCCGCCGTCTCCGACGAGCAGATCCTCGACGCCTACCACTGGCTGGCGGCCAGCGAGGGCGTCTTCTGCGAGCCGGCCTCGGCCGCCTCGGTCGCCGGGCTGCTCGCCCACGGCCTGCCGGTCGCCGAGGGCGCGGCGCCGCCCGAGTCGGTCGTCTGCGTGCTCACCGGCCACGGCCTCAAGGACCCCGACACGGCGCTCTCCAAAGCGCCGGCGGTGATCAACTGCGAGAACGACCTGAGCGCGGTGGAGCGCGCGGTGTTCGACTAGCGATGACGGCCAGGCATCGGCTCGTCCGCGTCCCCGCCTCCTCGGCCAACCTCGGACCGGGCTACGACACGATGGCCGCGGCGCTCGACCTCTTCCTCGAGCTCGAGGTCGAGGAGACGGGAGAGTTCGGCTTCGACCCCGGCGGGCTCGAACTGTCGAGCGGGCGCGACAACCTGATCGTGCGCGCCTTCGAGACCCTGCATTCCGCCGACGGGATCGCCTTTCGCCTCAAGCAGGCGATCCCGCTCGGCCGCGGGCTGGGCTCCAGCGCCGCCGCGATCGTCGCCGGCCTCGTCGCCGCCGACCACCTCTACGAGCTGGCGCTGAGCCGCGAGCGGCTGCTCGTACGGGCGAGCGAGATCGAGGGCCATCCGGACAACGTCGCCGCCGCGATCTACGGCGGCTTCGTCGTCTGCGACCGTGACTCCGAGGGCCTGCCGCGGGCGGCGCGCTTCGACCCGCCGAACGGCCTCGAGGGGATCCTCGTGATCCCCGACGAGGAGGTGCCGACCGGGCGGGCGCGCGAGGCGATCCCGGCGGAGGTGCCGCTCGGCGACGCGGTGGCCAACGTCGCCGCCGCCTCGCGGCTGGTGCTCGGCCTGCGCGGCGCCGACCTCGACCTGCTGGCGAGCGGGCTGGTCGACCGCATCCACCAGCCGCGCCGCCGCGCCCTCTACCCGCGCTCGATGGAGCTGGTCGAGGCGGCGCCCGAGGTCGGCGCGCTCGGCGCGACGATCTCCGGCGCCGGCCCGACCGTCCTCGTCTGGACCACCTGGCAGGACGCGGGCATGGTCAGCGCCGAGCTGGAGAGTCGCTGCGCCGGCTGGGCCGAGGTCCGCCGCGTCCCCTTCACCCCGCACGGCGCCGACGTCCCCGAGCTGTGACGGAAGGCTTGGCTCGTTGATAAGAACGATCCTGTTTATGCTCCGCGGCGACCTTGGGGGCGGCCGCGCGAAAAGCTGAGGGTTTCCACCGCTCATCCGCAGATGCGCGTATCCGCTTGGTGACTCGCTTGAGAGCGCGTCAGGCGGAACTTGAACGAGCGATCTTCGAGCGTATCTCGAGCCTGGCTGACAGTCGAGAGCTGGCCGACCCGCAGTACACGGAGGGGCTGCGCATGGCGGTTGGGGCGGCTTTGAATCAGGCGATGGCGGCGATCGAGCTAGGCGAGGAGCGCGTCCCACCGGTGCCTGTTGCCGTACTCCACCAGGCGCGACTCGCCGCTCGCTCCGGTGTCGGAGTTGACGCGGTGCTGAGTCGCTATATCGCCGGCCACACGCTCCTCGCGAACCTGCTGGTCGAGGAGGGTCAGAGCGGTGCTCGCTTGCGAGGAGCCGAGCTGCAGCGGATCTTGCAGACCGCTGCTCTCGTTCTCGAGCGACTGATCACCGCGGTCACGCAGGAGCATCGGCGAGAGACAGATGCTGAGTCCCTCGCGACTGACCGGCGCCTCGCCGAACGGGTTCGGCGACTGCTCGCCGGCGAATTGATCGATACCTCGCAGCTCGGCTATGAGTTCGACGCATGGCACGTTGGCGTCGTCCTGTCCGGGTCGGACTCGCTGAGTGCCATCCGCGACTTGGCGGCCTCCCTCGATCGGCAGCCTCTGGCTCTGAGTGGCGAAGCCGACATCGCATGGGTGTGGCTCGGGGGGCGACGCCGCATCGAGTCGGCAGGGGTGGCGGAGCGGATAGAAGAGTTTGCGTCGTCGGGCCTGTCGATCGCAATCGGCGAGCCAGCGCACGGAATGGCCGGCTGGCGGCTCACGCATCGCCAGGCGGGGGCCGCACTGTCGATCGCAATGCGACGCGCCGAATCGATTGTCCGCTACCGCGAGGTGCCCCTTCTCGCTTCGATGCTCAAGGACGACTTACTCATCACTTCGCTACGCGAGCTCTATCTCGCGCCTCTGGCCGAGGCCCGCGACGGCGGCAAGGCCGCGCGCGACACCCTTCGGGCCTACTTTGCGGCTGATCGCAACATCTCCTCTGCGGCGGCCGCGATTGGCGTTAATCGGCGCACCGTCGCCAACAGGCTGCAGGCGATCGAAGCGAAACTCACTTGTTCTCTCCGCACAGCTGCACCACCTATCGAAGCTGCGCTTCGCCTGCATGACCTCGAACTCGGTCGGGTTGAAGATTGACGAATCGTGACGTCGATTAACTGATCTCGCGACCCGCGGACGTACCAACCTGGTCAGGCGGAACGGCCCGATCCTCCCAGGTTGGCACGACGCCGACTGGGTTACATCGGGGAGTTTGTGCGCGAAAGAACGGTTGGGGAATGGCTGGGTCGGTTCAGGTTGGTCGATCCGACTACGACGGAAAGAGACAGGCATGTTGTTGGATTCGGGACGCCGGAGAGGGCTCACGGGAGCCGCGCTGGCGCTGGTGGGCGGGGTCTTTCTCGCGACCGCCCTCGAAGTTGGCGCTGCTCCTGCTCCCGATTGCGTCGCCGCGGCAGTCCCGAACGCGTTGACGACGACCAGCGCCGACGGCACCAAGGTCTACGGCAGTTCCTGCTCGGATCAGATCGTTGTCACCTCGCCACAGGTTCGCGAAGTGTTTGGCGGCGACGGTAACGACGTCATCTTCGTCAATCCCGAAGTAGAAGTCGTGAACGGCGGCGCTGGCGACGACGCAATCCACGGCGATCTTCCCGAAGAAGGCGCGCTCGTTACGGAGGCGCCACCCAAGATCACGGGTCCCATCTACCGACGCGATGCATCTTCAGCTCGCACACCGATTCCGACAGCGACCGCCAGCATCACCGAAAAGCACTGCGAAGCCGGGAAATCGTGCTACGGGGGAATCGGCAGTCAGCTTCTGATCGGGAGCTCGGGCAACGACAAGATCTTCGGCCAGCGCGGTAACGACGAAATCTACGGCAACGCCGGCAACGACGAACTGTTTGGCGGAATCGGCGACGAGTCGATCGTCTCCGGTGGCGCCGGGGACGATCTGCTCTCGGGTGGACCCGGGGCCGACCATTTGAACGGCAACGAAGGGAGCGACCTCGTACGCGGGGACGGAACGATCGACATGATCGAAGACACCGGATCCAGCGGGACCGACACGCTGAGCTTCGCGAGCGCGGTCACACCGGGCTTCACTGGGGGATCGCCGGTAGCGGGATTCCCGGGCGAAGGCGGAGAGCGTGGCGTAAGCGTCCGCATCGACGGCTACGCAGCCTGCGGCAGCTACCAGGCCTGTGACAACAACGCCCGATACGGCGGCGGCAACGACGAAATCTCGGCCACCGGCTTCGAGAACGTGATCGGCTCCCCGTTCGCCGACTACATCATCGGTTCCAACGGCGACAACCGCATAGACGGGGGCGGAGGGGTCGATGTGATCCTCGGCAACGGCGGCGACGACACGATCTACGGCGGCGCCGACGGCGACTACCTGAAGGGCGATGGCGGCACCGACACCGTCTACGGCCAGGGCGGGACGAACCATTGCGCCTCGGACGTCGAGACCCAGCACGAATGCAGCGGCACGACCGAAAGCGTCGTCCAGCGGGACACGAGCAAGATCAGCGTCGGATTCATGACGACGGAATCGCCCGCCAACTGGGTTGAGCTCTACATGACGGGCAGTGACAGCGCCGACCGCGTGATCGCCCACATGTATCTCGAAGGCTCGATCGGCTACGTCACTTTCGCGACCGAAGGCGAATCGGCCCAGTTCGACACGAGCATGGACGCGGCCTCGGAAGGTTGCAGCTACGCCACAGCTGAAGTCAAATGCACGCTGCCGAAGATGCTCGACGTGATCGTGATGGCTGGCATGGCGGGCAACGACCGCCTGGCCCTGAACGTCACGGAAAAGTTTTGGGAGACGACGACGCCGATCCTGCTCGGCGGGGAAGGCGACGACGAAATTTTCGGCAGCGGTCAGACCGAAGATCTGCTCGTCGACGGCAACGGTTCCGGCAATGACACCGAGAAAGCCTATGCCTACGACGACGCCCTGCTCAACAACGAAGGCGCCGACGCCCTGGAAGGCGGTAATGGCAACGATCTCATTCTCTCCGCAGACGCCTGTCAGGGAGATGTATTGCAGGGCGCGGAAGCGGGCTCGGGCGACGGCTCCGCGCAGAACAGTGCCTCCTGGGCGAAGGACGAATCGGGCGCCGGGGTAGTCGCGGACCTGCAAAGCGAAGGCGAATACAACGGCACGGCCGGCAGCTCCTATTCCGGTGGCCCGGCCTGCGCCTCGGGCTCGCTCGACCAGCTGCGAAACGTCGATGACCTCGAGGGCACCAACTACGCCGACATGCTCTACGGCGACTCACGCGAAAACAACCTGCTCGGACGCTCAGGTGAAGACCAGATCTGGGCCCGCGGCGGTAACGACAACATCGAAGCCAAAGACGGCGAATACGACCATGGGGGCGGCAGTTCCGGAACGGACACCTGCACGCTCGACGGCGTCGACTCGTTCAACAGCTGCAATCCATGATGACGGCAAAGCGAAGAATGACAGACAAGAAGGGGAAACGACGGTGAGGACCCATTGCATAACGATGTTTAGTCGATTGGCTCTTGGAGGCGCTCTTCTCGTCGCGATCATCTTCGCGCTGCCGGCTGGCGCTATCGCTTCCAGCACCCCCGAACAGCTCACCAACCTCGCCGTGGCCGAGCCCTTCGACGGGAGCAACGCCTCGCTCGAACGATTCGAAACCGGCTGGTCGACCCTGGGCTGGGCAGGAGGCAATACGCCCAAGGGCTCCGACACATCCGAAGGCTGGCGCGCGGTGGACGCCTACGCCTTCGCGCTCAACGGCGCCTACTACGACCCCTCGCTAGCCGACACGGGAGCGGGCGTCGCCGCCGCCGCGACGATGGCCGCAAACCCCGGAATCACAGAACGCTACTTCTCCCTCTGGCTTGACATGCCGAGTCCCGGCGGCGCAAAAGCCGGCTATGAGCTGCGCTTCACCGAGACCGCTTCAAACACCTACGAAGTCGAGCTCTCCAAATGGCAGTCGGGCAGCCAGACCGTGCTCGCCACCAAACCGAGCTACAGCTTCGAAAACGGCGACTCCTTCGCGATCGTCGACCGAGGCGCCACGGTCTCAGCCTGGACCGACACCGGCTCGGGTTTCGAATCGCTGCTGAGCGCTGAAGATTCCGACTTCGCGGAAGGCACCGCCGGCGTCGAGGCCAAGGGCAACATCACCCGCCTGACCGATTTCAAGGCGGGGGCATTGAGCTCGCAAGGCGCTCCGGACACCACCATCTCCAGCGGCCCGACCGGCGTCGTCGTCCCCAACGTGTCATTTTCCTTCGAGGCGTCGGAAAGCGGCGCCACCTTCGAGTGCGCGCTCGATGGTGCCAGCTTCGGCGAATGCGCTTCCCCGAAACCTTACGCAGAACTGGCGGAAGGGGTGCACACCTTCAAGGTTCGCGCCGTCGGATCTGGCGGTGTGGATGCAACGCCGGCGGAACGGAGCTTCATGGTTGTCGAAGCCGGGCAGGCGACGGTCAAGACCCCGATCAGGGACGATTTCGTCAGGAGCGAAGTCCCGCTCGCCACCGGCGAGTGGTCGAAGACCGCCTGGGCGAGCGAGATAGGCGGCGCGTGGCTGGGCTACTACCACGGCTACGGATCCAGCGGAGGCCTGGCCGGTGCGTACTGGAACCCCACGACGCTCAGCGACGGCGAAGAAGCCGTTCTCGTGTCATCGGCCGTCGGGACGGGTTCTACTCCGGCTGGACAGTACATGTCGCTTTGGCTTGACATGCCGGATCCGGGAAGCGCTCGCACGGGGTACGAGGCGAGATTCACAGGTGTCGACGGAACGGCGACCAACTACAAGGTCGAGTTGTCCAGATGGGACTCGGGTACGCGAACTGTGCTCGCCACCGTGTCGGGATTCCCGCTGCCGGTCAATTCGACAATGACGCTGTCCGAGACCTCAGGCGGAGATCTGACGTTGTGGACCGGGACCAGCAGTCTCTCGCCTGCCCTCAGCGCGCAGGACTCGACGTACACGAGCGGATACGCTGGGGTGGAGATGAACGGCGGAGCCGGGACGGTGTACAACTTCCGGGCTGGCCGCATCGACCTCGTCCCCCCCGACACGACGATCGACTCGGGCCCATCGGGAACGATCCAGTCGGAGGAAGCCACGTTCACGTTTACGTCGACGGAGCCAGGATCGAGCTTCGATTGCAAGCTCGATGCCGGAGAATACGGCGCTTGCGATTCTCCGAAGGTCTATTCGTCTCTAGCGGCAGGCGGACATGAGTTCCGCGTGCGTGCTGTTGATGATGTCGGCAACGTGGATGAATCCCCCGCAGAACGGACCTTCGACGTGGTACGGCCACCAATCGTGGAGACAAGCGCGGCAACCGATGTCACGGCAACTGAAGCGACGCTACGAGCCAGCGTCAATCCGGAGAACGCAGCGACGACATATCAGTTCGAATACGGAGCGACGGCCGCTTACGGCTCGAAGATTCCATTGACGGCAAAAGCGATCGGCTCGGGCAGCCAGGATGTCGAAGTCAGTGAGCTGCTGGCGGGCCTCACGGAAGGCGCCACATACCACTACCGCGTCGTCGCAGAAAACGACGCGGGAGTCTCCTACGGGGAAGACGAAATCTTCGACACACCGATGATGCCCGAGGCGGAAACCGAAGGAACGACCGCGGTGGACGCCAACGAAGCGATCCTTGAAGGAGTCATTGATCCGAACGGCGGCGATACGTCCTACAAGTTTGAATACGGCACCACCACGGCTTACGGCGAAGAAAGCCCCGGCGGCTGGGAAGAAATCGGCTCGGGAACCGGCAACGCCGAACCGGAAGCGGCGATCGCCTTCCTCGAACCGGAAACCACCTACCACTACCGGGTGGCGGCGACCAACGAAAGCGGTACCGACCACGGCGAAGACCAGACCTTCACCACCGCCCCCCGCGAGGTCTCGCCCGAACAGGAAGCCGAAGAACGCGAAGAGGAAACCCACTTTACAGCGAAGTTCACGGGGAACATCCTGCCGACCAACTTCATCAACATGATGTGGAGCGGCGTGCTGCCGCAGACCGCGGACCCATCCCACCTCGAAGCGATCCAGCGCTCCGGCGCGAAGATGTTGCGCATCGCTGTCGGGCCGAACCCGGCCGGGGTGATGGAATGGTCCTACTACGATCAGATCTTCGAACGCGCCGCCAGACGAGGCATCACGATCCTCCCGCAGGTGGGAGGCGACATCCCCCAGAACCAAGAACAAGAAACGCACTTCCTCGAACTGCTACACCAGATCATTGACCATTACGGGCCGGGAGGGGTAATGGAGAACGGGAACCCCGTCCCGAACCCCCCGACCTGGTGGGAGTTCGGCAACGAGGAGAACTACAGCTGCTGCGGGAGCGTCGATCCTGAAGGGTTCGGGAAACTGCTCGAAGGGGCCTCGGGCGTTATGCACGAAGCTGCCGATGGCGAACTGCGGATTGTCCTCGGGGGCCTGCTATCCGTCGGGGCTCCGACCTCAGACGAGCGCCAGCACAAACGCACGCCCGCCGAATTCCTCAACCAGATGGGTCCGTATGGCCGAGACGATTATGACGCCGTCGGTTTGCACCCATACGCCTTCAAGGCTAACTACGGTGGCCCGCCGTTGGGCCCCAACCAGGTCAAAGAGGTCCGCGACAAGGTCAGGGGAAACATCAAGGAGGCGCGGCACGCGCTGGACTGCCTGAACCGGGACGGTAGCGGTCACTGCCTCGGCTCCTCCAAGGACCTCTGGCTCAACGAGCTGGGATGGCCTACCCAGACCTGGGACCCGGAACATCATCCCGCAGTCTCCCTGACCGTGCAGCGGGAACTTGTCGAATCGACGTTTGAGATGATCCAGGCGAACTGGCAGAACTTCGGAATCCGCAACGTCTTCTACTACAACATTCAAGACATCACGAGCCACCCGTACAATGTCAATACCAACAGCTGGGACTACCGAAGCGGCCTGCGCGGTGCCGCGGGCAACTACAGACCCGCCTGGTACGGGTTCCAGGAAGAGACCGGTGTGAGTAAGTGGCCTGTTCCTGCCGGGACCAAAACGGGGGGGACCAAGACGAGAAGTCACCGCGCCACGATGAGTGCCGAGATCGACCCCAAGGGATCGCCGACCATCGTCTGGTACAAGTACGGTCCCACCACCAGCTACGGCTCCTTCACCGGTGCGCGCAGCGCTGGCTTTGAAGAAGGCGAAAAGCACGTCGAAAGTGAAGAGGTAACGGGCCTGGCTGAAAATCAGACCTACCACTACCGGGCGGTCTCCGAAAACGAAAATGGCGAAAGAGCCGAAGGCGAAGACCGCACCTTCGTCCCCTCCCCGAACACCAGCGTCTACATCGAAGACCCGGTCCAGAAGCTGAACGGCAACCCGGGGTGGGTGACCGTCAAGGGCGGCGTCACTTGGAATGAAGGCACCGTCTACGGAAAGTACGTAAACGTGGACTTCTCCAAGTGGGAAAACGGTCAGTGGGTCTACAAGAGCACTTATGAACCTCACCCGGTAGTGAACGGAGGCGTCTACGAAGCCCGGTACTGGCCGGTTGGTACCGGTAAATGGCGGGTGAAGGTGGTGTTCCCCGAACAGGAATCTCTCGACGAATCTGAATCTGGCTATCACGAATTCGAAATCCACGACGGCTATCAGATCGTCAACAAGGCGACCGGCAAGTGCCTCGACATTGCCTTCGAAAGTCCCGACAACGCCGCTCTGGGTTGGCTTTGGGACTGCCATTCACCCGCGACCAACGGCCAGACCTTCACGGTCAAGCCGGTCAATACCGGCACCTGGCCCGACCACTTCCAGATCATCGCCCGCAACTCCGACAAGTGCGTCGACGTCAAGAACGACAGTACCGCCGCGGGCGAGCAGCTGCAGCAGTGGGCTTGCGCCGACCCGATCCCCTCGGTGCAAGAATGGCGCCGCTACGGCAGCTCCAACGGCTGGAACTTCACGATTCAGCACACCGGCCAGTGCATGGACGATTGGGAATCGGGTGCGGGCAACGGCAACAAAATCGACCAGTGGCCCTGTAACGAAACCAATGCCCAGCATTGGGAACTGAGGTCGGTCGACGCGCCCCCGGTCACGACCCACGTCAACCCCAACAACCCCGAAGTGCTGCAGGGCGAACCGGGTCTGGTGACCTTCGGCGGCCAGATCGACCTCTCCGGGTACCCGACCGGCGGCGCGACGGTCCACGTCAACCTCGCGAAGGACATCGGTGGCGTGTACCAGTACCAGGAAGGCGAGAGTTTCAACCTCGAAGTCAACAGCTCCGGGCACTTCGAGCGTGACTACTGGGGAGTCGGCGTCGGGCAGTGGCGGGCGCACGTAGTCTTCGACGGCAACACGACGCTTGGAGCGTCCGACGGGGGCTACCAGTACTTTACCGTCCACAGGGGCTACCATCTGGTCAACCAGACCTCGGGCAAGTGCCTGAGCGCCAATGAAGGCCGGCCGGACAACGGGACGAAAATCCTCCAGTGGGACTGCAGCGGAAACCCCCAGCCGGGCGACGGACAGCTGGTCACCTGGTACCCGTCGGCCCGCTGGCCCTACTTCCAGATTAGATTCAATGAGCCTGGCGGCAACAATGCTGGGCAGTGCCTGACCGTACCAGGGGAAAGCTATACCGAAGGGGTGCAGCTGATCGAGTGGGACTGCCTTGGCGAATACGCAGGCAACAACGGCCAGCTCTGGAAGGGAGACGGCGGCGAATTCATCCACTTCTCCGTCCTGCATTCTGGCCAGTGCATCGACGACTGGACTTCCGGGCTCAACAACGGCAACAAAATCGACCAGTGGCCCTGCAACGGCACGGGAGCGCAGGGATGGCGGTTCCTTCCGGTGGGGTAGAGGGGCATCACCTGGCACGCTGAAGCCACTACGATTGTCGAGTGCGTAGGTTCACGTTCCCACTTTTGGTCGCGTCAGCGACTGCGCTCATCGCGCTCCCCACTGCGGCCCAGGCGACGCTGACGTTCGTGCGCAAGCCGCTGCACCCGCAGGTCTGGGTGGCGAACGACAACGGAAAGGGGGCGCACAGGCTGCTGGCCGGCTCGAACCCGCACATCTCGCCCGACGGCCGGATCGTCGCCCTGATGCGCGGCGGCTTCGCCTCGAACAAGCCGCCCGAGCTCGTCCTCGCGCCGGCCGATCGAAGCGCGCCGCCGTCGGTGCTGGCGAAGAACTGGCGCAATCCCTATGTCTTCGCCTGGTCGCCGGACTCGAAGTCGCTGGTCGCGGTGCTGGGCCCTGAACTCGGCGCGCAGCGGCTCGTCCTGATCGACACCGAAGACGGCTCGCAGCGGACGATCGCGCGCGGCTTCTTCAACGGCGCCAGCTTCGATCCCGAAGGCGGCGCCGTCGCCTACGGGCGCTCGCCGAGCGAAGATTATCCGCCGAGGAGCGACATCTACTCATTCGAAATCCCGGTCCCGGGCAGGCAGTACGTGCAGCCGCCTCGATTCCACCATCGGCTGACCGGCGACCGGCGCTCGGTCAACCCGGTCTGGGGGCCGGACGGCACGATCGTCTTCGCCAAGCAGCTCGGCGCGAAGAAGCGCAGGTACGGGCCCAAGAACGAGCTCTACCTGATGAACGCCGCGGGCATGCAGGTGCGGCGCCTCACCCACACGAAGGTCAGCCCGCTGGCACTGGGGCTCACGCCCACCGCCTGGTCGCCGAGCGGCAACCGCCTGCTCGCCCAGTTCGGCGGCCAGGATCTGACCTACGCGGTCGCCGTCAACCCGAAGACCGGCGCCCAGCGGCCGCTGGTCGAAGCGACCGAGCAGGGGTTCGTCGGCTCCGGCTTCAGCGCCGACGGCAAGCTCGTGCTCGGCACCGACGGCGGCTTCCTGGGCGGCATCGGCCAGACCGACGTCGCGACGGTGCGCTTCCCGCACGGCAAGCCGAAGGTGCTCGCCAAGCACGCCTTCGAACCGGGCTGGGGCCGCTAGCCCTATAATCCGCCAACCTGCAAACCCGTCGCGCGCCCGCTCGGAGAAGGCGCGGAAACCGGGAGGTAGATGTGTCTGATTTCTACTCGCCGGAGCGTGCCTACCGGCCGCTCGTCTCGCCGCCCAGCGTCGAGGACAAGGACGCCTGTGCGATCTACGCCTCGGTGCGCAAGGACGCGACTCCGAGCCACGAGCCGGTCGAGCGCGCGATCCCGGCGCTGCAGAAGATGCTGCACCGGGCGGGCAACGTCGACGGCGAGGGCGACGGCTGCGGCCTGTTGGTCGACATCCCGCGCAGGATCTGGGCCGAGGAGGTCCGCGCCGGCGGCCACGACCCCTCGCTGACCCTCGACGACGCCTTCGCCGTCGCCCACATCTTCGTCGAGCGCTCGCAGGACCTGGAGAAGGTCCAGCACGACGCGCGCGAGATCCTCGGCGCCGGCGGCTTCCGCATCCTCGCCGAGCGCCTCGGCGCCGTGAACTCGCCGGCGCTCGGCCCGACCGCGCGCGAGGAGGAGCCCCACTTCTGGCAGATCGGCGGCCTCGTCGCCGACGCCTCGAATCGCGACCGTGTGCTGTTCGACCTGCTGATCGAGCTCGAGCGCGAGCTCGGCGTCCACATCCCCTCGCTCTCGGCGACGATCTGCGTCTACAAGGTGATGGGCGCGCCGAACGTGCTCGGCCGGTACTACCCGGACCTGCACGACGAGCGCTTCGAGACGATCGGCGCCTTCGGCCACAACCGCTACTCGACCAACACCTGGCCCTCGTTCAAGCGAGTGCAGCCGTTCTCGGTGCTCGGCCACAACGGCGAGATCAACACGATCGCCCAGCTGCGCCAGGAGGCGCGGATGCTCGGCGTGCCGATCCAGCCGGGCTCCTCGGACTCCCAGGACCTCAACCGGACGATCGCCACGCTGGTCAACCGCGACGGGCTCAGCCTCGCCGAGGCGATGGAGATGGTCGTGCCGCCGATCGTCAACGAGATCCGCTCGCTGCCCGACGACCTGCACCGCTTCTACATGTACCTGCGCCAGGCGATGGGCCCGTTCGCGCAGGGCCCGGTGGCGCTGATCGCCCGCCACGGCGACGAGTGCGCGTTCTCCGCCGACGCGCTCGGCCTGCGGCCGCTGTGGCAGGTGGAGACCGGCGATGACTTCGTCTTCAGCTCCGAGCCCGGCGTCGTCGCCGTCGGCGAGATGGTCTCCGAGCCGAAGCCGCTCGCCCCGGGCGAGAAGGCGATGGTCTCGATCGACCGCGAGGCGCGGCGCTCGACCCTGCGCCCGCACAACGAGATGCTGCGCATCGTCCGCGACCGCTGGCTGGCCCGCAACGGCGCCGACGAGGCGGGCCCCTACGACCGCGCGCTGGAGACCGGCGGCCCGCTCGAGGGCGGCGACGTCCCCGGCTACTCCGACGCCGGCCCGGAAGAGCCGGTCAAGGTCGAGGACCGCGTCCTCGC
>DASSBJ010000029.1:0-15235 GCA_035698885.1 Solirubrobacterales bacterium | reverse complement strand
GAGTTCGTCGGGGCGAAGCGGTGAGCGGCGCGAGTGGCCGCGCCGGTTAAGTTCCTCCGATGCGAACCGCGATCGTCTCCGACCTGCACCTGGGCAGCGGCTTCGGCGAGGACCTGCTGCGCGACGCCGCGATCCGCCGCGTGCTGCTCGACCAGCTCGCCGGCGCGGACCGGCTGATCCTGCTCGGCGACGTGCTCGAGCTGCGCGAACTGCCGCTCGCCACGGTGCTCGACGCCGCGCGGCCGTTCTTCGAGCAGCTGGGCGAGGCGATGGCCGGGCGGCCGACCATCCTGGTCCCCGGCAACCACGACCACCGCCTGGCCGAGCCGCTGCTCGAGCAGCTCGCCCTCGCCGGAACCCCGCTCGGGCTCGAGCACCGCGCGCCGCTCGCCGGCGAGGCGGCGAACCGCCTCGCCACCTGGCTCGGCGACGCCGAGCTCCAGCTCGCCTACCCCGGCCTATGGCTGCGCGACGACGTCTACGCCACGCACGGCCACTACATGGACTGCCACATGAGCCTGCCGCGCATGGAGTGCGTCGCCGCGGCGGCGACGATGCGGACCGTGCGCCCGCTTCCGCCCCACCCCACCCCGTCCGACTACGAGCACGTCCTGCGGCCGGTCTACGGCTTCACCTACGGCCTCGCCCAGGGCGGCTCGGTCTGGGGCAAGGCCCGGCCCTCCGAGCGCGCCTGGCGGGCGATGTCATCGCGCGACGGCAGCCGCCTCGGCCGAGCCCGCCGAGCCGCCGTGCGGGCGGCGATCCCGGCCGGCATCTGGGGCCTCAACCGCCTGCTCCACGCCGACTTCGGCGCAGACTTCTCATCCGATGCGATCACCGCCAGCGGCATCGCCGCCGCGACCGAGATGACGGCGCGGCTCGAGGTCGACGCCCGCCACGTGATCACCGGCCACACGCACCGCGGCGGCCCCGGCGAGAATGAGCCCGCCTGGGCGCTCCGCAACGGCGGCGCCCTGCACAACACCGGAAGCTGGATCTTCGCCACCGCCTTCCACCACCCCGGCACGCCGCCGAGCGCCTACTGGCCGGGCACGATCACCTGGCTGGAAGAGGACGGACCACCGCGGCGCGAGCGCCTGCTGCTCGATCGTCCGCACGCCGAGCTGCGCGCAACGGTCGACCGGCTCTCGGCCGCGCTCCGCTAGAGACGCCGACCGGTCAACTGCTCAGAGCCAGTCGGCGATGATCCGGCCGATCTGCTCGCCCGCGTCCTCCTGCAGGAAGTGCCCGGCGTTCTCGATCGACCGCGGCGCCGGATAGTTCAGCCGCTCCGAGAGCCGTTCGCCGACCGAGAACGGCAGCACCGGGTCGGAGTCGGCCCAGAGGATCAGCGTCGGCCGGTCGTCGCCGCGCAGCGCGTCGGTCACCCGCCTTCCCTCCGCCGCTCCCGGCGCGTCGGGCTCGGTCGGCACGAGCAGCGGGAAGGCGCGCGTGCCGGCCTTCGACTCCGGGCTCGGGTAGGGGGCCTCGTAGGCGGCGATCACCTCGTCGCCGGGGTCCTCCTTGCAGCCGCCGCGCACAAGCACCCCGACCGGCACGTCGGCGTTGTCGCGCACGAACTGCCTGAATTTGAGCCATGCATCGCTCATTTTCTGATGGCCGGTGAACGGCGCCGTGTCCATGATCACCAGGCGAGAGAAGCGCTCCGGGTGCTCGACCGCGAGCCGCAGCCCGATCGGCCCGCCCCAGTCGTGCACCACCGCCGTCGCGTCGCGCACGTCGAGCTCCTCCAGCAGCCGCGCCATCAGCTCGACATGGCGGTCGTAGCTGTACCAGTCGGGGTCGGTGGGCTTGTCGGAGCGGCCGAAGCCCGCATAGTCCGGGGCGATGCAGCGATAGCCCGCGTCGCGCACCGGCGGGATCACCTTGCGCCAGAGGAACGACCAGGTCGGCTCGCCGTGGAAGAAGACGACCGGCCGCCCCTCGCCCTCGTCGAGGAAGGCCAACCGCAGCCCGTCGATCTCGCGGTAGCTCGACTCGAAGGGGAAGTCGGGCAGCCCCTGCAGGCTCTCCTCCGGCGTGCGGATCACGTCCCGGCTCACGCCGCGATCATGGCAGCTTGCGCAGGAAGCCGCCCACCTCCGGCCCGAAGTAGGGCGAGAAGAGCTGCGTCGGCCGGCCCTGGTAGCTGTAGCTGGTGACGCCGCTGACGTATTCGCCGTCGAACAGCCAGGCGCCGCCGCTGGCGCCCGCCGCCATGTCGCATGACGCCGGCATCGTCGGCGGCCCGGCGAAGGCGTCGGTGAAGCGGTCGAGGCCGAGGCCGTGCGCGCGGCAGCTGCGCAGCTCTTCGCCGCCGGCCCGCGCCGCCGGGTAGCCGAAGATCTGGAAGGCCGAGGTGCGGGATTTCGAGCTCGCGTAGCCGCGCGCGCCGACCACGTCGGTGAGCTTGCCGAGCTTGCTCGGCCTGACCCGGAGCGCGGCGACGTCGAAGTCGGGGTTTTCGCCGTGCCGCCACTGCGGCATGACGTAGATGGACTCGGCGACGAAGGTGCCGAACGGCCGCTTGCCGTGGTCGTAGGCGGGGACGAAGGCGATGTCGCGGCCCTCGGCGGCCCCTTCGACCACGCAGTGGCCGGCGGTGAGGACGATCGAACGGCTCGGCGTGTTCAGCGCCGTGCCCGAGCAGGTGTACGGCCCGGTGCGCGGGTCGAATCCGAAGATCTTGCCGTTGGTGCGGGTGCCGACTTCGGTCACGTCGAGCACGCGAACGCTGCTCGCCCCCGCGTGCCCCACTCCTCGCAGGGGCTTTAGCGGTGCCCGGCCGGGCACCCGCAACGGCTTCGCGAGGGGCGACGAGCCGCCCCGCAGCTCGTGCACGACCGGCCGCGCGGCACTCGCCGCGGCGGCCAAGAAGAGCGCCGCAAAGGCGGCCAGAGCGAGCAGCGCAGATCGCGCCAGAGGTCCCATAGCGCGAGTCATCGGCGAGATAGTGCCAGATCGAGGAATCCTGCAAGTGCCGTTGGCCGGAGAGTCATTCGTTGCAGGAAACACTTGAATCGGGCAGAAGCTGCTCCTAGATTGTCGCCGTACCTTCTCCCCTAGCGAAAGGGTTGCCCATGAACGAAGAGAGCCTGATCAGCGGCTGGTGGGTCTTCGCCGGCGTGCTGCTGCTGGTCGCCGGCGTGCTCAACATCGTCTACGGGATCGCCGCGATCGGCGATTCGAAGTTCTTCACCGAACACGGGACGTTCATCATCAGCGGTCTCAACACCTGGGGCTGGATCATCCTGATCCTCGGCGTGCTCGAGCTGGTGGCGGCCTTCTCGCTCTTCTCCGGCGGCGAATTCGGCCGCTGGTTCGGCATCTTCATCGCCTCGCTGAACGCGATCGGCGCGCTGCTGTCCCTGCCCGGCTACCCGTTCTGGTCGCTGGCGATCTTCGCCCTGGCGATCATCATCATCTACAAGCTGGCCGAGGGCCCGGAGGGCAATCCGGTTCCGCGCTGACCCCCCGCCGCGCGGCGGCTAACCAGAGACGTGCGGTCGAAGGCCCCGGGCTCCCGGGGCCTTCGTCGTGATCGGCCCCCCGGCCGGCGCGGGCTCGGGCGAATCGAGCGTCGACCACGGCGCCGCCGCCGGCTCGTGGCTCTCGTACATCACGTCGACGCCGCTCAGCCGGTCCTCCCAGCCGCGGCGGCGTTCGTCGAAGAGGATGCCGAGGAAGCCGAGGCCGAGGGGAAGCGCGGCGAGGAACAGCCCGGCGAGTCGCCGCAGCGATCTTCGCGGCGCCAGGCCACGGGTCTCCGTCCCCAGCCGGATGCCGAAGAAGCGCATGCCGAGCGTCTGCCCGGCCAGAGACCAGAAGACGACCATGTAAAGGCCGGCGAGACCGACCCAGGCGGCGCCGCCGAGCGCCAGCGCCGGACCGGAGAGCCCATTGCCCGTGCCGCTGAAGAAGGAGACGATCAACGCCAGGATCGCGGCGAGGCCGGAGAAGGCGAGGTTGACGATCAGCAAGTCGAGGCCGAAGGCGAGCAGGCGGGTGAGCGCGCCGGCGCGCTCGGTCGGCTCGCCGCGGCGGCCGCGGAAGGTCGCCCGCCGGGCGCCGTTCTCGATCGCGCTGTCGATGCGCCGCGTCGTGTTGCCGATCGTGTGGCCGATGTCCTCGATGAAGCCGACGCTCTGGGCGCTGATCGCGGCGCGGATCTCCGGCGCCTCGGCGATCCGCTCGACCAGCCGCTGCGCCTCCTCGCTGGCCAGCATCCGCCGCCAGACCTCGTCGACCATCTCGCTGTCGAGGGCGTCGACCAGCGCCCGCCTGACGGCCTCGCTCTCCAGCGCCCCGTGCACCGCGTCTTCGACCAGCGGTCCGTTGAGCACCCGGGAGAGAGCGCGCTCGACCGCCTCGCTTTCGACCGCGGCGACCATCGCCTCCTCGGCGGCGCTCTCGACCGCGCGGTCGATGCCGGTTGCCCGGCCGAGCCCGCGCGCCCCGCGCACCCCGGCGCCGAGCAGGCGTACGGAAAGCGGCTGATCGTCAGACATCGCCGCGAGTATACGGTCGCCGTAGAGGTTTGACCCGCTATGCGGTCGAAACCTCTACGGCGACCCCAGGGCCTCGAGCAGGCGGTCGATCAGCGGCGCCTGGGCGGGCAGGATCCGGCGCCGCGCCTCCTCCGGGCCGAACCACTCGGCGCGGTCGACCTCCGGGAACTCGGCCCGTTTGCCCGAGCGCGGCGGCCACTCCATCTCGAAGCTGTTGCTGGCGAGCGCCGCCGGGTCGAAGCCGGCCTCGGCCGCCCAGGCGTGGACGCGCTTGCCGCCCTTCTGGCGGATCGAGCCGAGCTCGATCAGCTCGGCCGGGTCGAGCGACGGCGAAGCCGGCCCCAGCTCCTCGGCCAGCTCGCGCAGCGCGCAGCGCCGCGAATCCTCGCCGGCGTCCGGTTCGCCCTTCGGAATCGACCAGGAGCCGAGATCCCGCTTCGCCCAGAACGGCCCGCCCGGATGCACCAGCAGCAGCTCGGGCGAGCCCGGATTGCGGAACAGCAGGACGCCGGCGCTTTCCCTGCCGGCCACGGCGCCCTCTAGGCCACCGCGCGCAGGCGCCGCTTCGCCTGCTGCGCGATCACCGCGGCCCAGTCGGAGTCCTCGATCCGCACCGGCGCCGTCGTCGCGATGAAGTCGGCGAGCACGGTGGCGAGCCCCTGCGGGTCTTCCAGATGGGGGAAGTGGGCGGCGCGCGGCAGGGTCTCGAAGCGGCAGTGCGGGATCGCCTCGTGGGCGGCGCGGCCGTGCGCGATCGGGATCGTGCGGTCGCGCTCGCCCCAGACGATCAGCGTCGCCATGTCGCCGAGCAGGTAGAGCCGGTCGGTGGCGCTGACATGCTGGCCGTGGACGTCGATCACCGAGCGCAGCGTCTGCAGGAAGGCGCGCCGCGAGCCGGGCTCCTGGAGCGGCCGCAGCGCCCGCGCCACCGCCTCCAGGTAGACGCCCTTGGCGCTGCCGCGCCCGCGCAGCCGGCCGCCGGCGGCGTCGATCGCGTCGATCAGGCGCCGATGGGCGGCGAGTCGCAGCAGCGAAGAAGCTCCCGGCAGGGCGGCGCCGCGCAGCAGCGGGCTGACGTCGTGCCCGAGGCCGCCGCTGGAGACCAGCACGAGCCGCTCGGTGCGCTGGGGGAACTGGTAGAAGAACTGCATCGCGACGCCGCCGCCGAGCGAGTGGCCGACGATCGTCGCCCGCTCGACCCCGATCGTCGTCAGCAGGTCGCGGATGCTGGCCGCGTGCGCCCCGAGCGAGTAGTCGCCGCGCGGCGTCGCCGAGTCGCCGTGCCCGATCAGGTCCGGCGCGACCACGCGGTAGGAGCCGGCCAGCCGCTCCGCCACCCCCTGCCAGTGGCGTGAGGAGTTGACCATCCCGTGGATCAGGACGACCGTGGGGCCGCTGCCGGCGACGCGGTAGATCGCGCGGTGACCGTGCAGGTCGACCTCGTGCGCTTCGAAGCTGGTGGCTTCCACCAGCGAGAGCCTATCCCCGATCGAGCCGGCGCTCGAAGACGCACTCGAGCTCGCGCTCGTCCTCCTCCCCAGGAACGGTCTTGTCGAGCTGCAGCGTCGCCCGGCGACCGTCGATGCGCAGCGCCGCGACCTGGTTGTCGAAGTAGGGGCCCTCGGCGAGGCGCCAGCGCAGACCCGGGTCCGAGGCGCCGGCCGCGCCGGCGAGCGCCCGCGTCGCTGCCGCGAACGGTCGCGTGAAGCCGGCTTGGATCGCCAGCCGCTCGTGGCGGTCGAGCGGGTTGCGGTAGGGCGAGCAGACCGCCTGGTAGACGGCGCTCTCGACGCCGGCCTCGGGACGGAACGCCATCTCCGCCAGGTAGGCGTGATGGACGTCGCCGGCGAGCACGACGATCGACGCCGGCGCCCGCCCGCGCCTGCCGGAGCCGACCTCTTCCAGCAGCCGCCGCAGATCCTGGAAGGAGCGGTCGAAGGAGGCCCAGTGATCGAAGTCGACGGCCCGGCGCAGCTTCTCGGCGGCGCGCGCCGCGCCGCTCCCCCACGCCCCGTCGCAGACCCGCTCGTTCCAGGCCTGCAGGTGGTGGAGGCCGGGCGAGAGCAGGAAGGGGACCGTGGTCGCGATCAGCAGATGGTCGAAGTCGCCGCTCGCCCGCTCGACGATCCAGTCCCACTCGTCCGCGTCGACGATCGAGCGCCGCCCCTCCTCGAGCACCCGCCCGGCGCGCGAGTCGACGAAGATCGCACGCGTTCCGTCGAGGTCGCGGCAGTAGCTCCAGCGGCTGCCGGCGCCGGTCGTGCCGATTCCGGCGGCGAAGTCGCGCAGCACGCGCGTCGCGTGCGGGTTGCCGCGCACCTCGCGGTAGACGTCGTTCTCGTCGAGCTCGGCCGGCGAGAGGTTGCCGATGTGCTGGTAGATCCAGTAGGTCATGATCCCGGCGGCGGCCCGCCGGTGCCACCACGAGCGGTTTTCCATCTCCGCCAGCCAGGAGCGCGAGATGTTCCAGTCGTCGCTCATGTCGTGGTCGTCCCAGAGCATCGAGCTGGAGACGGTCGAGAGCAGCCAGCGCACCATCGGGTCGCTCCAGGACTCTTCGTAGAGCCAGCTGTACTCCTCGAAGTCGGTGACCTCCTCGCCCGGCGGCGTGCCGGTGCCGCGGCGCCTGCGGATCCGCGCGCGGGTGCGCGGCGAGCCCTCGTCGACGTAGACCTGGTCGCCGAGCATGAACAGCAGCTCCGGCCAGTCGTCGCGCTCCTTGCGCGCCATTTCCAGCGCCAGCACGCGCAGCGCGTCGTACTCGCGCCCGTCCTCGTGGCGGTCCTTGCTCTGCACGTAGGGCTCGCTGTGCGGCAGGGCGACGCGGCAGGAGCCGAAGGTCAGGTCGAAGGGGTGGCCGGGCGCCAGCGTGCGGATCGTGCTCGGCGGCAGGTCCGAGCCGGCGGGCGGCCAGCGCCGCTCGCCGTCGAGCCTGACCTCGTACTCGTGCAGGCTGCCCGGCTCGAGGTCCTCGATGCGGACCAGCGCGTAGAAGTGCTCCTCGACGGTGAAGGTCGGCTCGCGCCGTCCCAGCACCTCGACCTCGCACGGCGCGTCCGTCTCCACCCAGACCGTCGCCTCCGTCTCGCTGACGTAGCGCAGCAGCGGACCGAGGACGAGATTCGCCATGCGGACAGGGTGCCCCGTGGCGGTCGCGGCCAAACGGCGCCCGTTCGGGGATGATGTACGGCATGCAGCCACCGCGCCGCGGAAAACGCACCGAACGCCGCGACTACGGCTGGGTGATCTCGTTCGGCTGCAAGCCGGCCGGCGAGCTGCGCCGGCTCAAGGTCGACACCGACCCTTCCTCCGACACGAGCCCGATCGAGGTCCCCTGCGTGTGCGGCGAGGTCCACCGAGTCACCGTCTCCCCCTACCGCCGCCGCCGCTCCGCCGAGGAGCCGTTCGACCTCGAGGTGAAGTCGCTCGACGAGCTGCGCTGACGACGGCGGAAGGAGCCCGCTCGGGCAGGCTCCCGCCGCCGCCACGCGCCGGCGGACCTAGGAGTTGCCGCTCCAGATCGCCGTGTAGTCGGTGTCGCCGGGAGCGGAATGCGGCCCGGAGGGCGAGCCCGCGCCGTCGCCATTGGTGGCGTGGTCGGGGACGTTGCCGTTGAACGTTTCGGCGCTTCCCGCGGCGCCGGGGCCGAACGTGTACTGGCCTTCGCCGATTTCGTTGAACTTGCCGTTGCCGTGTTCGGCGGCGTTCTCGCTGACCGTGAGCACGGGGCAGACGAACGGTTCCTCCGCCCGCGTGGGCTGGGCGGCTCCGGCCGAGCCGGCGAACAGCCCCATCGTCAGCATCGTCGCGAATCCGGCAGCGAGCGATCGCTTTCGCATGCTTCTCACCTCCAGGTTGGAAATGGCGACGCCCGCAGCTCTGGGCGCCCTTCGCCCCAGCCTGGCAAGCGGTTATTACAGCGCGGTGAACTCTCGCGATCGGGAGACAGTGATCGGGGAGACAGGATTTGAACCTGCGACCGCTCGGCCCCCAGCCGAGTGCGCTACCAGACTGCGCCACTCCCCGTGGCTGCTCCGCATTCTGACGGATTCCGGCAAACTGTCGAGGCGCCGCGGGTCGCACGCGGGAGGCGACTCGCGCACGCGGCGGTAGCTCAACGGTAGAGCCTCGCCCTTCCAAGGCGATGATGCGGGTTCAATTCCCGTCCGCCGCTCTAACCCGGCAGCAAATCGCTGCCGATATTGCCGAGCCCGATGAGACCAACGTCCCCCGTCCCCCTTGCCCTTGCCGCCTTGCTCATGGCGCTGCTGCTCGGCGGCTGCGGGGGTGGCTCGGGCGGCCGCGAAGCCGGCTCGTCCAGGCCGCTCGTCGACTGGCCGCTGTTCGGGCGGGTGCCGGAGCGGACGCACTACCTGCCGGCCGAAGGGCGGGGCCTGGATCCGCCGCTGAAGCAGGCCTGGTCGGTCAACACGCACGGGCTGATCGAGTTCCCGCCGGCGGTCGCCGACGGCGTCGCCTACCTGGTCAACAAGTTCGGCAACGGCAAGGCGGTGAGACTCAGCGATCGCAAGGTGCTCTGGGAAGTGAAGGTCCACCCCAACCACGGCAAGCCGACCGACGTCACCGCGCCCGTCTATTACGCGGGGCGCGTGTTCGGCGCCTACCTCGGCGGCACCGTCGTCGCCGGCGATGCGACGACCGGCAAGCTCGACTGGAAGCGCGAGCTGCACGCGCACCTCGAATCCTCGCCGCTCGCCGTCGGCGAAACGCTCTACCTCGGGACCGATACGACCGACGTCGTCGCCCTGCGCACCTCCGACGGCGGCACGCGCTGGCGCTTCGACTCGCCCGCCGCGATCAAAGCCAGCCCCAGCTACCACGACGGGCGCCTCTACGTCGCCGACTACGAGGGCTCGATGTTCGCGCTCGACGCCGCGCAAGGCAGGCCGCTCTGGCGTACCAACACGACCAAGGCCCCGCCGTTCGGCTCGGGCGGCTTCTTCTCCTCGCCGGCGGTCGGCTTCGGCCGCGTCTACGCCGCCCGCGACGACGGCACCGTCTTCGCCCTCGACGAGAAGACCGGCAGGGTCGACTGGTCCTTCGCCACCGGCGGCCCGGTCTACGGCTCGCCGGCGATCGCCCACGTCCCCGGCACGCCGCCGAGCGTCTACATCGGCTCCGAAGACGGCCGCCTCTACGCGCTCGACGCGCGCACCGGCAAGCCGCGCTGGACCTACCGGGTCGGCGGCCCGATCCCCGGCACCGCCGTCGTCATCGGCCACACCGTCTACACGTCGAGCTTCAAGACGATCGAGACGACCGGGATCGACGCCCGGACCGGCAAGAAGACCTTCCAGATCCACCAGGCCGGCTACACCCCCATGGTCTCCGACGGGCGCCGGCTCTTCGTGATCGGCTACTTCTCGCTGATCGGGCTCGAACCGACGAACGAACCGGGATCGACCAGGTCCTCGAGGTTCTCCCGCGCGGTACGCCCGCCCGCGTCGTGGCGACGCGCCACCGCCTCGGGACGCGCCTCGTCGCGAGTCAGCGCAGCGCGGCGCCGCAGCTCGGCGAGGTCGTCGCGTTCCAAGCGGGGCACCTAGGACTCG
The DNA here is from genome assembly GCA_035698885.1 of Solirubrobacterales bacterium. Lineage (GTDB taxonomy): Bacteria > Actinomycetota > Thermoleophilia > Solirubrobacterales > 70-9 > VRUE01. The sequence continues at coordinate 5,154 of DASSBJ010000029.1, read as the reverse complement.
AACCTAGAATCGCCGGTTTTGGAGACCGGTGCCTTAGCCAATTTGGCCAGTGCCCCAAGGGGATGGGATTCTATGCGGGCGGAGGGACTTGAACCCCCACGGGCCGAAGCCCACCAGGACCTAAACCTGGCGCGTATACCAAATTCCGCCACGCCCGCCGGCGCTTAACGCGCGGCCAATGCCGCTGCGTCGCTCATAGATTCTATGATCGTCGGCGTGGCGGTAGGAGAGGTAACGCCGGGGTACGAGCTCTGGCACCCGAACCGGGAGAAGCGCGAGGTGGTCGCGACCAAGTTCGTGATCGCTCTGCTGATGCTTGCGACGGCGGCGATCGCGGGGATCGTCACGATCGCCGGCTTCTCGCTGATCAACGGCGGCAACGCGATGGGCGCCGTCTGCCTGCTCTTCGCCCTGCTCTATGCCTTCTTCGCCTTCCTGGTGGTGCGCTGGAGCCGCGGCATCCTGCCGGTCGCCGCCTCGCTCTCGACGATCCTGGCGATCTTCTGCGCGGTCGGCGCCAACAGCTGGTTCGCCCGCGACAAGGCGGACTTCGACGAAGCGCTGATCCCGGTCACGGCGATCGGCCTGCTGGTCCTGCTCCTGCTGGTGGTCCAGATCGTCCTCGTCGTCGCCTGCTTCTACGGCTTCAGCCAGGACTGGCACGTCGAGGAGGAGCGCCCGCTCGGCTCCGGCGAGGACTACGGCGCCGGCGCCCCGCCGGGCCCCGACGCTCCGCAGCCCGCCTGACGCATCATCGGGTCATGCCGGAGGTGGGACTCGAACCCACAATCCCTTTCGGGCGATTGATTTTGAATCAATTGCGTATCCCAATTCCGCCACTCCGGCGCCAAACGAACGATAGACGCCGACGCGTTCGCTGTTTGCAGCGCTATGCGAGACAAACAGCGAACGCACTCCGCACCGCACTAGACTCCGCACCGCGATGAGCGTGCCGGAGAAGCTCTGGGAGCCGCCGGCCGAGCTGGTCGAGCGCGCCCGGATGACCGAGTACATGCGCTGGCTCGCCGCCGAGCGCGGTCTCGAGCTCGACGGCTACGACGATCTCTGGCGCTGGTCGGTCACAGACCTCGAGGGCTTCTGGTCCTCGATCTGGGATTTCTTCGAGGTCCAGGCCGACGGCGGCCGCGACCGCGTCCTCTCCAGCCGCGAGATGCCCGGCGCCGAGTGGTTCGCCGGCACGCGGCTGAACTACGCCGAGCACGCCTTCGCCGGCAAGGACGACTCCGAGCCGGCGATCCTCCACGCCTCCGAGCTGCGCGACCTGGGCCAGCTGACCTGGGGCGAGCTGCGCTCCCAGGTCGCCGCCGTCGCCGCCGGCCTGCGCGGGCTCGGGGTCGAGCGCGGCGACCGCGTCGTCGCCTACCTGCCGAACATCCCCGAGGCGATCGTCGGCTTCCTCGCCAGCGCCTCGATCGGCGCCGTCTGGTCGAGCTGCTCGCCCGACTTCGGCCCGGCCAGCGTGATCGACCGCTTCGCCCAGATCGAGCCCAAGGTGCTGTTCGCGGTCGACGGCTACCGCTACGGCGGCAAGGACTTCGACCGCTGCGAGACGCTCGCCGAGCTGCAGGCGGCGATGCCGAGCCTCACCGGCACCGTCGTCCTGCCCTACCTCGACCCCGACCCCGACCTCTCGTCGCTGCGCGACGCGACGCGCTGGGACGAGCTGCTCGCCGCCGGCGCGGGCGCCGAGCTCGACTTCGAGCGCGTCCCCTTCGACCATCCGCTCTGGGTCCTCTACTCCTCCGGCACGACCGGCCTGCCGAAGGCGATCGTCCAGGGCCACGGCGGCATCCTGCTCGAGCACCTGAAGAAGCTCCACCTGCACGTCGACGCGCATCCCGGCGACCGCCTCTTCTGGTTCACGACGACCGGCTGGATGATGTGGAACTTCCTCGTCTCCGGCCTGCTGACCCGCGCCGCGATCGTCCTCTACGACGGCAGCCCGGGCCACCCCGACATGAGCGTGCTCTGGGATCTCGCGGCGCGCGCCGGCGTGACGACGTTCGGCACCAGCGCCTCCTACATCGCCGCCTGCATGAAGGCGGGCGTGGAGCCGGGGGCCGGCCGCGACCTCGGCCGCCTGAAGGCCGTCGGCTCGACCGGCTCCCCCCTCTCGCCCGAGGGCTTCGACTGGGTCTACGAGCAGCTCGGCGCCGACACCTGGCTCTTCTCGACCAGCGGCGGCACCGACCTCTGCACCGCCTTCGTCGGCGGCACGCCGCTGCTGCCCGTGTACCGCGGCGAGCTGCAGGCGCGGGCGCTGGGCGCCGCGGTCGAGGCCTGGGACGAGGACGGCAAGGCGGTGATCGACGCGGTCGGCGAGCTGGTCGTCACCGAGCCGATGCCCTCGATGCCGCTCTACCTGTGGGGCGACGAGGACGGCAGCCGCTACCGCGCCAGCTACTTCGAGTTCTTCCCCGGGGTCTGGCGCCACGGCGACTGGATCGAAATCACCTCGCGCGGCACCGCGGTGATCTACGGCCGCTCGGACTCGACGATCAACCGCTCCGGCATCCGCATGGGGACGAGCGAGATCTACCGCGCCGTGCTCGGCGTCGACGCGATCGTCGACGCGCTGGTGGTCGACATCCCCCGCCCCGGCACCGAGGGCTGGATGCCGCTGTTCGTCGTCCTCCGCGAGGGCGCCGAGCTCGACGACGGGCTGCGGCGCGAGATCGCCCGCCGCGTGCGCGAGCAGTGCTCGCCGCGCCACGTCCCCGACGAGGTCTACGCGATCGCCGAGGTCCCGCGCACGCTCAGCGGCAAGGCGCTCGAGGTGCCGGTCAAGCGCATCCTGATGGGCGCCCCGGCCGAGCAGGCGGCGAGCCGCGACTCGCTCGCCAACCCCGCGGCGCTCGACTGGTTCACGCGGTTCGCCGCCGCAGAGTGAGCGCGCCGAGCGCCAGCAGGAGCAGGGTCGCCCCGGCGATCACGGCGACATCGAGCGCGCCGCGCGAGCCCAGCGAGCCTTCCGTCGTGACGCTGTCGAGCGCCTCGAAGGCGTAGGTGAGCGGCATCGTGTCGCTGACTATCTGCAGCACGCCGACCATCTGGTCACGGGCGACGAAGAGGCCGCAGAGCAGCAGCTGCGGGAAGACGATCGCCGGCATGAACTGGACCGCCTGGAACTCGGTGCGGGCGAAGGCGCTGACAAAGAGGCCCAGCGACATGCCCAGCAGCGCGTTGCCCACCGCGAGCGCGACGACGGCCGCGGTCGAGCCGGCGACGTCGAGGCCGAGCGGGCCGAAGGCGACGGCGCTGGTCACACACGCCTGCACCACGGCGACGACGGCGAAGGCGATCCCGTAGCCGAACAGCAGGTCGAGCTTCGCCAGCGGCAGCGACATCAGCCGCTCCAGCGTCCCGGTCGTGCGCTCGCGCAGCATCGTGATCGAGGTGACGACGAACATCGTGCTGAACGGGAACAGCCCGACCAGCGGCCCGCCCACATGCTGGAAGGAGGCCGGGTCGCTGTGAAAGGCGCCCTTGAGCAGGGTGAGCAGGAACGGCGGCACGGCGAGCAGCAGGGCGATCGTGCGCGGGTCGCGGCGCAGCTGGGTCAGCACGCGCAGCGCCGTCGCCCAGGTGACGCGGGCGCTCACGCCGCCGGCTCCCGCGCGTCGATCAGCGCCAGGAACGCCTCGTCGAGCCGCTCGCGGCCGGTGCGCGCCCGCAGCTCGGCCGGCGATTCGGCGGCCAGCAGGTCGCCGTCGCGCATCAGGAGAAGCTCGTCGCAGTGCTCGGCCTCCTCCATCACGTGGCTGGAGACGAGCAGCGTCGCGCCCTGCGCGGCGAGCGCCCGGAACGTCGCCCAGAGGTCGCGGCGCAGCACCGGATCGAGGCCGACGGTCGGCTCGTCGAGCACCAGCAGCTGCGGCTCGCCGAGCAGCGCCGTGGCCAACGACACCCGCGCCATCTGCCCGCCCGAGAGGCTGCCGACAACCTGCTCGGCCTGCTCGCCGAGCGCGACCGTCTCGAGCACCCGATCGATCCGCTCGCGCGGCGCACCGAGCACCCGGCCGAAGTAGCGCAGGTTCTCGCGCACGCTGAGATCGCCGTAGACCGAGGGCGCCTGGGTCACGTAACCGACGCGGGCGCGCAGCGGCGGCGAGCCGGCGGGCGCGCCGAGCACCTCGACCCGGCCGGCCTCGACGACCTGCACGCCGACGATCGCCCGCATCAGCGTCGTCTTGCCGCAGCCGCTGGGGCCGAGCAGACCGGTCACGGTGCCGGCGGAGACCGCGAAGGAGAGCCCGTGCAGGACCGGCCTGCCGCCGCGACGGACGTGCAGTCCCTCGACCGTCACCGCTGCCGATTGTCGACTTGTCCCCCCTATCGCGTGGTCAACTCCACAATCGACCAAGCTCAGGCCGGCGTCACCGGGTTGCGCCGCTCGGCGAAGCGGCGGTCCTTGCTCGCCGCCATCGCGAAGCGGCGGATCAGCTCGGCGCGCAGCTGCGCGGGCTGGACGACCGCGTCGACGACGAGCTCGGATGCGAGGTGGAGGATGTCGATGTCGGCCGCGTACTCCTCGCGCTTGCGGGCGACGAACTCGGCCCGCTCGGCCTCGTCGTCGATCTTCTGGATCTGGTTGAAGAAGACCGCGTTGATCGCCGCCTCCGGCCCCATCACGGCGATCGAGGCGCTCGGCAGGGCGATGCAGCAGTCGGGCTCGAAGGCCGGCCCCGCCATCGCGTAGAGGCCGGCGCCGTAGGCCTTGCGGACGATGACGCTGAGCTTCGGCACCGTCGCCTCGGAGACGGCGCTGATCATCTTCGCGCCGTGGCGGATGATCCCCTGGCGCTCGACCGCGCTGCCGATCATGAAGCCGGGCACGTCGGCGAGGAAGAGCAGCGGCACGTTGAAGGCGTTGCAGGTCTGGATGAAGCGCGCCGCCTTGTCGGCGGAGTCGACGAACAGCACTCCCCCCTTCTGCTTCGGCTGGTTGGCGACGACGCCGACCACGCGGCCGTCGAGCCGCGCGTAGCCGACGATCAGCTCCTTGGCCCAGCGCCTGTGCACCTCGAGCAGGCTGTCCGCGTCGAGCAGCGCGTCGAGCACCTCGCGCATGTCGAAGGGCCGGTTCTCGTCGGCGGGGACGAGCTCGCCGATCGCGGCGTCCGAGGCGGGCGC
>DASSBJ010000028.1:0-3653 GCA_035698885.1 Solirubrobacterales bacterium | reverse complement strand
TCCAGCCCGAACAGCTCGCGCAACGCGCTGACATACAGATACGCCTCCTCCTCGCCGGCCGAGCGCTTCATCCGCAGGGTCGGCTCGTGCAGCAGTCGCGAGGCGATCGCCTTCGCCATCGCCTCCAGCCGCTCGCGGTCGGCTTCGCCGAGTCCCTGCCAGTGGCCCTCGTTCTCGGTCAACACCCGCTCGACCACCTCGTCGCCGCGCGCCCGCAGCGCCGCGATCGTCGGCACGACCGAGAGCGAGGAGAGCCAGCGCTCGAAGCGGTCGAGTTCGGCGGCGATGATCGGCTCGGCGCGCTTCGCCTCACCCTCGCGGTCGCCGGCGTTGCGCTCGACGATCGCCTGCACGTCGTCTATGTCGTGCAGCGCGATGCCGGCGACGTCGCGGCACTCGGGCTCGATGTCGCGCGGCACCGCGATGTCGACCAGCAGCAGCGGTCGTCCGTCGCGCATCGACATCACCTGCGCGAGCCCGTCGCGCTCGACGATGTGGTGCGGCGAGTTGGTCGCCGAGACGACGATGTCGGCCGCCTGCAGCTGCTCGGGCAGCTCCTCGAAGCGCACCGCCTGGCCGCCGAAGCGCTGGGCGAGGCCGATCGCGCGGTCGTAGTGGCGGTTGGCGACGAAGACGCCGGCGGCGCCGCGCGAGACCAGCGCCCTGGCGACCAGCTCGGCGGTCTCGCCGGCGCCGATCACCAGCACCCGCTTGTCCGCCAGCTCGCCGAACGCCCGCCGCGCCAGCTCGACCGCGACCGAGGGCACGGAGACGCCGCGCTCGCCGATCGCCGTCTCCTCGCGCACCCGGCCGCCCGCCGAGAGCGCGCCGCGGAACAGCCGGTTGAGGATCGGGCCGGTCGCGTTCTCGACCAGCGCCAGCTCGTAGGCGCGTTTGACCTGGCCCTGGATCTCGGCCTCGCCGACGATCATCGAGTCGAGCCCGGCGGTGACGCGGAAGAGGTGGTGCGCGGCTTCGCCGGCGCGCAGCGAGTAGAGGTGGCCGAGCAGCTCGGTCGGGCGGATCTCGGCCTGGCGGGTGAGCACCCCGAGCGCCGTCGACTCCGCTTCCACCGGGTCGGAGACGATCAGGTAGAGCTCGGTGCGGTTGCAGGTCGAGATCGTCGCCGCCTCGTGGATCCCCTCGGCCCCGGTCAGCTCGTGCAGCGCGCCGACCGCGCGCCCCTCGGTCAGCGAGAGCCGCTCGCGCAGCTCCAGCGGCGCCGTCTTGTGCGAGACGCCCAGAGCGAGCAGCTCACTCATAAAGCGCCGCCTCCTCGCGCTCGCGCTCGCGCTTCGCCTCGCCGTTGCGCTGCTCGGCGAAGCCCGCCAGCTCGCGCAGGTCGCGCTCGATCCGCTGCAGTTTCGCCGCCATGATCGCCACGTAGACCACGATCAGGGCGAGGAAGACGATGTAGGCGCCGGCGACGTACTTGCCGGCCTCGTCGAGCGGCAGCGCCGGGGTTGCGGCGAGCAGCGCGAGCATCAGCCGACCTCCGGGGCGACGCGTGAGCGGCCGCCCGCCGCCGGTGCGTCGAGCGCCCGGCGCAGGCGCTTCACCTGGCCCGAGGCGCTCTTCGCGGTCAGCTCGAACTTGACCAGGGTCACCCAGAGCAGGCCGACCGCCAGCAGGCAGACGAGGAAGGTGAGCATCATCGAGCCGGGCAGGCCGCCGTTGGCGGTGCCGAAGGTGCGCGGATGGACGAGGCTCTGCGCCATCCGCACGGCGATGAAGTTGAGCGGCACGAAGGCGCCGGCGAGGATCGCGAAGACCGAGGCGTAGCGGCCCTGGCGCTCGCGGTCCTCGATCGCGTAGCGGAACGGGTAGTAGGTCGCGTACATCAGGAAGACGATCAGGAAGCTGACCAGGGTCGGCTCGTCCCAGACCCACCAGTGTCCCCACGAGGCCTTCGCCCAGATCGAGCCGGTGGCGAGCACGGCGACGCCGAAGATCACCGACATGTGGATCGAGACGTAGGAGTAGGCGTCCCACTTCGCGTCGCCGCCGCGCAGGTGGAGGATCGCGAAGACGCCGCCGACGACGAAGCCGACCAGCGCCGTTATCGCCAGCGGCACGTGCAGGTAGAAGATCTTCTGGATGAAGCCCTGGTCGGCGTCCAGCGGTGCGTAGAAGAAGACCAGCGAGAGCGCGGCGACCAGCGCCGCGACGGTCGCGATCGAGAGGGGTCTCAGGCCTTTGCCGTACATGCGCGAGCTCAGTCCTCCAGCAGGAAATCGAAGACTGCGTAGCCGACGAGGAGGAAGATCAAATCGTATAGGCCGAGCACCGCAAGCCAGGTGCCGAAGCGGTGATAGCCGGGACCGCCCACGGCGAGCAGCGGCTCCAGCGCGCCCGTGGCGGCGATCGAGAGCGGCACGACGAGCGGCAGCAGGACGAGCGGCGTCAGCAGGTCGCGGGCGCGCGAGTTGACCGCCATCGAGGAGATCAGCGTGCCCGTCGCGGCGAGCCCGAGGTCGGCGAGCAGGAGGACGAGGGCGAGCGGCGGCAGCGCCGCGGCCGAGTCGAGGAAGAAGAGCGCGAAGACCGGGACGACGACGAGCTCGACCGCGAGCAGGTAGACGACCAGGGCCGCCGCCTTGGCGGCGAAGAGCGCGCTGCGGTCGATCGGCGCCAGGCGGATCGCGTCGAAGCCGCCCTCCTCGCGCTCGGCGACGAAGAGCCGGTTAACGCCGAGGATCGCGGCGAACAGCAGCGTCGCCCAGAGCACTCCGGCGGCGAGGCTGCCGGAGAGCTGCGTACGGTCGAGGCCGAAGCGGAAGATGACGAAGGTGGTGACGGCGAACAGCGCCATCGCCGGCAGCGACTGCAGGGTGCGCAGCTCCGACCGCAGATCCTTGGCGAGGATCGCGATCACAGCTCCAGCACCTGGTCGGCGTCGGGCAGCGCCCGCTCGGGGTCGTGGGTGACCAGCACGCGCGTCCTGCCCTCGGCCGGTCCGATCAGCCTGCGGGCGAGCTCGCGGCCCTCGGCGTCGAGGTTGGAATCGGGCTCGTCGAGCAGCAGCAGCTCCGGCTCATGCAGCACGCAGCGGCAGATCGCCAGCCGCTGGCGCATCCCGGCGGAGAGCTCGGCGACCCGCTGCTCGGCGCGCCGCTCCATCCCCGTCGCCGCCAGCAGGTCCTCGATCCGCCGCTCGGCGGCCTCGCCCCGCAGCCCGTGCAGGCGGGCGTGGAAGCGCAGGTTCTCGCGCCCGCTGAGGTCGCGGTAGAGCATCGGCTCGTGGCCGAGGAAGCCGATCCGCCCACGCACCTTCCAGGCCTCGCCCGGCAGTCGCGCGCCGAGCACGCGCACCTCGCCGCCCCCCGGACGCAGCAGCGTCGCGAGGATCCGCAGCAGCGTCGTCTTGCCGGCCCCGTTGGGCCCCAGCACGACCAGCGAGCCGCCCGCGGCCAGCTCGAAGTCGACGCCGTCGAGCGCCGGTCGTTCGCCGAACTCGCGTCGCAGCCCGGCGACCGCGACCGCGGGTTCCGTCAACGGCGCTGGCGCAGGGTGCGGCCGCCGATCTTCAGCAGCGGGCCGGCGCCCTCGCGCAGCGCCTGGCTGCGCGTCGCGCCCTTGCCGTAGAGCAGCTTCGCCGAGGCGCGCACCGCTTCGCCCAGCGTGCGGTCGTAGGGATGCCACCAGAAGTCGCG